>JBFXKR010000436.1:0-2508 GCA_050173595.1 Candidatus Berkiella sp. | reverse complement strand
ATACCGCTATTCCGATTATCGAAACTGGCGCTGGCGTTGTGCATGTTTATGTGGATGAATCTGCTGATTTAGCTATCGCGAAAAAAGTCATTTTCAATGCCAAAACACGTCGTGTCAGCGTTTGTAATGCACTGGATTGTTTGATTGTGCATCAATCGCGCTTAAAAGAGCTACCCACGATGCTCTATGATCTTCAAGCAAAAAAAGTGCGCCTGCATGCTGATTCACTTGCCTATGGGGTGCTAAAAGAACACTATCCTGCTGATTTGCTTAATGAGGCAGCACAAGATGATTTTGGAAAAGAATATCTTTCTTTGGATTTAGCCATTAAGACGGTGAAAAATATAACGCAAGCAATTGCGCACATCCGCCAGTATTCTTCAAAGCACAGTGAAGCCATTATTGCGCAAGATGAAAAAGCCCAACATGCCTTCTTTACCCAAGTCGATGCTGCCGTTGTGTATGCCAATGCCTCAACTGCCTTTACCGATGGGGGCGAATTTGGGATGGGGGCGGAGATTGGGATCAGCACCCAAAAACTGCATGTTAGAGGCCCATTTAGCTTACAGCATTTGGTTACCACCAAATGGATTGTGACTGGTAATGGGCAAGTCAGATCTTAATTTTAGAGATTTACTTTCATCTCCTTATAAATTGTAATTACACCAATTTGTTCGTATGGTAGAAAACTAAGTATTTAAACGCCAACCAGCATTTTGAGCGCCTAAGCAAAAAATATGTTTATTTTGGTGAAAAAATGAGTATTATTGTTTAAAATTCAGGTTTATTGGTAATTGATTAAAGGGATTTACGCGTAGCTCATGCACAAAGCACCAGTATATTCGCTTAACCTCGATAGCGCTCTTACTTTCATCAACGATGATGTCATTCCAAATGAATTACGAGGCCAAACATTTCGTGTTAGCCAAGTTCAAACCTTATTAGTGAATGACTTTTATTTTAATCATGCACTGTTTCCTACTTTTGAGTTAAGTGCTGATAATGGAACGAAATTTTGGCTCTCGCCATTTACCTTTGAACAAGACGATGATGAAGTAAAATTGAGAGTCACCAGAGATTTAACTGATAATGAAGTCAAAGCCTTATTCCAAGCGGATACCATGATGCAAATGCTCAGTGCGAATGCAGATGAGAATAATTATTTCTCAATTGCAGACAATGAAGTCAGCAATGCGCTTAAATCCTGGGTAAGTCGCACTTATTATCTTGATATGAAAGATCAAGAAATCGCTTCAAGTACTTATATTCAATATGATATGGGTAATAAGAAAAATATTAACTATACGATGTTACTCAAGAAATATTCAGCCGCAAAATATTTCCTGTTTTTAGGCGATTATAATTCTTTTTATTTAGAAGTTAACTTTGAAAATAACCCCAAAGTTCGCGCCACAACCATCTTACATCTATCAGATATTGAGCATCTTGAGCTTGCCACACATCAACATGAAACCATACTAAGCTAGTTTAGTGTATTTCAGAGTGCATTGACTTGGGAACTTTTGGTGAGCATAATTGGTCACATTACTAAGATGCTAAAATATGTGAAGACATACCATGACGATTGATCTGCCCACGGCTTCTATCTCGCTTTCTGATGCTGCGGCAAAACGAATCAGAGAGCTGATTATAGAAGAGGGAAATTACAACCTTAAATTGCGGGTGTATATCACCGGCGGTGGCTGCTCTGGCTTTCAGTATGGCTTTGCTTTTGATGAGCAAATCAAAGAAGACGATTGTATTGTTGAGCAAGAAGTTTTGCCCGAGGATGACGATAGTAGTGGCGAAGGCGCAATGACCGTCAGCGTGGTTGTAGATGCTTTAAGCATTATGTATTTAGCGGGTGCACAAATTGATTATACCGAGAGCTTGCAAGGTGCACATTTCACCGTAAAGAATCCCAACGCGCAAACAACCTGTAGTTGTGGTTCTTCTTTCTCATTATAAATTACATCCTGTTTTTTCTTTTATCCGAATCTTCTTTGGGTGGTTCGGGGGCATCCGATAAACGATGTATACCTATTGCTTGCTGTCTATTACGAGCTAGCGTTTGCAGATTTTCTAGTCCTTTGGGATTGCTAAATATCATAGATTGTCTTCGCTCAACCCGTGTTTCAGGTGTTGGCGGTGCAGTTGGTGGTGCAATTGGCGGCGCAGTTAACGGTGCAGTTGGCGGTGCCGTTGGCGGCGCAGTTAACGGTGCAGTTGGCGGTGTATTGGGTGGTGTAGTTGATTTTCTTTCATCCCCTATTGTTCTGTTCAATTTCTCTCTTAATGAATCTCGTGTTGTTCGTAAGGCATCTCGCACTGAATCCCGTTTTGATTCCCGTCTTGACGCTACTTGTGACATTTGAGCTTCATTTTCAAGTGTTTTTTGCAGTCTTGGATCTGTTGTTTCCTTCATTTGAGTGCTAAAAACCGCATCCATTTGTTTTTTCCAATCTGCTAATGAGGGTTTTGGATCAGCATCGTTTGCCCGCCAAAGTT
>JBFXKR010000435.1:0-2518 GCA_050173595.1 Candidatus Berkiella sp. | reverse complement strand
CTTATAAATCTTATCGAGGCATGGGCTCTTTAGGTGCAATGGCGCAGCGACAAGGCTCAAGCGATCGCTACTTCCAATCTTTTGAACAAGGCGCAGAAAAATTAGTACCAGAAGGCATTGAAGGCCGCGTTCCTTATAAAGGCAGTATGCTTAACGTGGTACATCAGCTCATGGGCGGTTTGCGCTCAAGCATGGGATATACTGGCGTTGCCAACATAGATGCACTACGCACTGAAACACAATTTGTGCGTATTACCAATGCAGGCATCAGAGAAAGCCATGTTCATGATGTTGCCATTACCAAAGAGCCACCCAATTACCATAAAGACTAAGAGTAAGCAGATGTTAGTAAATGATAATAAAATCTTAATTTTGGATTTTGGCTCACAATACTCACAATTAATTGCAAGAAGAGTACGTGAAGCGGGCGTTTATTGTGAATTGCACGCTTTTGATTGGTCACAAGAAGCGATAGAAGCCTTCGCCCCTACAGGGATCATTTTATCTGGTGGGCCTGAATCAGTACATTTAGAAAACACGCCTAAAATTGCCCAAATTATTTTTGATTTAAAATGTCCTTTATTAGGCATTTGTTATGGCATGCAAGCGCTTGCGCACCAATTGGGTGGCAAAGTGGCTCCTTCTGGTAAACGTGAATATGGTCATGCTCAAATAACCATCACCACGCCTTCAAGTTTGTTCCACAACATGCAGCATATGGATGTGTGGATGAGCCATGGAGATAAAGTTACTGAGATCCCACCTGGTTTTAAAGTATTAGCATCAAGCCCAAATGCTCCCATTACGGCAATGGCTGATGAACAACGACATTATTATGGTTTACAGTTTCACCCAGAAGTAACACATACCCCACAAGGCCAAGCTTTATTAGAGCATTTCTTATTTGATATTTGTAAAGTAACGGCCAACTGGACACCCACTAATATCATTGAAAATGCGGTGAATGAGATTAAAGCGCAAGTGGGAACTGAGCATGTTTTATTGGGTTTATCAGGGGGCGTTGATTCTGCAGTTGCCGCAGCACTGATTCATCGCGCTATTGGCAAGCAATTAACCTGTATGTTTATTGATAATGGTTTGTTGCGTTTAAATGAAGCAGATCAAGTTATCTCAACCTTTGCTGAGCATCGTGGTATGAATGTGATTCATGTTGATGCCTCTTCGGTCTTTTATGAAGCTTTACAAGGCCTTGAAGATCCAGAAGCGAAACGAAAAGCGATAGGCAAAACTTTTATTGAGATTTTTGAAAGAGAATCAGCAAAATTACCCAACATCAAATGGTTAGCCCAAGGTACGATTTATCCCGATGTGATTGAATCTGCCGGTGCCAATACAGGTAAGGCTCATGTGATTAAATCCCACCATAATGTTGGCGGCTTACCTGAAAAAATGCATTTAAAGCTATGTGAACCACTGCGCATGTTATTCAAAGATGAAGTGCGTAAAATTGGTATAGCGCTTGGCTTGCCTGAAAAAATTGTGATGCGTCATCCGTTTCCTGGCCCTGGCTTAGGGGTGCGCATTTTAGGTGAAGTGAAGCCTGAGTATGCCGCAATCTTACGTCAAGCAGATGCTATCTTTATTGATACTTTGCATGAATATGATTACTACCATAAAGTGAGTCAGGCATTTGTAGTCTTCTTACCAGTCAAAGCCGTTGGCGTGATGGGTGATGCTAGAAGTTATGAGTATGTGGTATCGCTACGTGCTGTTGAAACCACTGATTTTATGACAGCAACTTGGGCGCCTTTACCCTATGATTTGTTAGCGCATGTTTCTAATCGCATTATCAATGAAATCCCAGGCATTGCCAGAGTCACCTACGATATCTCAAGTAAGCCACCCGCAACCATTGAATGGGAATAATTTGCAAGTATTAGCTTCACAACAAAGTGATCTATTTTGGATGCAACATGCCCTTTCACTTGCATCCAAAGCGCGATGTGAAGATGAAGTACCGGTAGGTGCGGTGATTGTGCGTGATAATGAAATTTTGGGAGAGGGCTATAATCAACCGATTTTTAAGCACGATCCCACTGCGCACGCTGAAATTCAAGCGATTCGCGATGCCGCAAGACATGACAAAAACTATCGATTAACCAATACTACGCTTTATGTGACTTTAGAGCCCTGTGCAATGTGTGCTGGTGCCATTATTCAAGCACGAATAAGCAAAGTCGTGTTTGGGGCCTTTGATCCACGCTCTGGTGCCGCAGGCAGTGTGTTTAATGTGTTAAATGAACCTGCATTGAACCATCGTTGTGAAGTGATTGCAGGCGTAGCACAAGAGGCTTGTGCTGAGATATTAAAATCCTTTTTCAAGGCTAAGCGATAAATCTGTAAAGAGGTGAAAAAAAAGGAGCCAATTGGCTCCTTTTTTAGTGGGCTTTCACTGCTCAAATAAGCCCTCTGGTTTGCTCAACTTCGACATTTAATTTGTCTGAAAATTGTCGATATTGCTGCTCGTGTGGACATTGTCGAGCCATGTCAACAAACA
>JBFXKR010000434.1:0-2533 GCA_050173595.1 Candidatus Berkiella sp. | reverse complement strand
GATCTAAATATTCTTGAGGAAAATGCTCATTTATCATCGTTTTCATGATGTCATTGACATGAGGTGTTGCTTCAGAGCATTTTAAAGTCACACAGTTCCCAGCGCTTAATGCACTGATAATGGGTCTTATTGAAAGCAATACAGGAAAATTCCAAGGTGAAAGAATTAAGCATACGCCAAATGGTTCATAATATATTTTAGATTTTGCCGGTTTTAAGAAGAAGTTATTGTCCACAAATTTAGGTTTTGCCCAATTTTTGAGTTTTTTGATACTGTAATTAATCTCATTGATAACCAACATGAACTCACTCATATAGCTTTCCATATGAGAGCGCCCTAAGTCTTTGTGCAGAGCTTCAAGTAAATCATCTTCATATTGGCGTATGAGTTTCTTGAGTCTTCTGAGCTGTTGAATACGAAATTCAATACTTTTTGTCACTTCACTTTGAAAATATTCTTTTTGTGACGCAACATGAAGTGCAATGCTATCGCTTGCGTCATTAGAAATGGTACTTTCAGAGGTTTGATGTTTAGCTGCAAGCACGATTTGAGTAGACATTAAGCGCTCCATGCTCAATTATAAGTTGCAAAGACCCCTTATAAGTGAAGCAGAGAAAAGATTATTCTACAAATTTAAAGGAGAGGGGGGCCTCTTTTGACTGTTTTCAAAAGAGGCCTCTTGAGCAATCTACTATTATTTCATGTCCTTTGGCATATCTGCAGGCATACCAGTACCCATACCCATACCATTTTGGCCGTTTGGTTTCATATCTGGGCGACAAGCCACATCACCCATTGGGGTTTTAAAGCATTTTCCTTCCATCATGTTGTTGTTCATGCCCGTAAATGAGCAGGCATCACCATCATTTTTGCCAGCACAAGCATCAACAGCTTCTTTAGGAGGGATTGGAGCACAAGCTAATGGGCCGTTACCATCTGGTCCATTAAAACATTTACCTTCTAAATTGTGGCCACCGGGTCCTGTGAATGAGCAAGCATCATCTTTGGCTTTGCCGCTACAAGCATCCATCGCTTCTTTGGGTGGCATTGGATGATTTGCCTGATCGCCAGGATTTGGATTAGCAAAAGCGCTGATATAAAATGCAGATAGCCCGATTAATAATGCTGTTTTAATGTGCATGACTTACTCGCTTATATGTGTTTGACAAGATTAAGACCACTACAATCGTAGACTTAATTTAGGTAAATAGACAAAAAAAGAAAGTGTAACTACCAAGATGGTGCAAAAATGAATAAAAAAATAAAATCATTACAAAAAATAATCATAGTAACTTGCACTATATTTTTAACAACAAAAGTAGGGGCAAATATGAACATGCCTGATAATGAACAAAAGCTAAAATTGCGTAATATAGCCAATCGCTATGAAAGTGAACTCTTTAATAGAAACCCAGAATTAGCGCTATTTTGGGGTAAACAAGATGTAGACCATGATAGATTTATGGATAGAAGCTTATCTGCACTTGAAAAATGGCATCATTTTGAAGATGAAATTCTAGCCCAACTTAACGCCTTAAAAGCAAATCAATTTAAGGGAAGCACTGAATTTTTAAGCTATCAGCTTCTTAAAGAAACCATTGAAAATGAAAAGCAAGTTCGAATTTGTAGGCAAGAATTATGGAATGTTAATCCTATGTTAGGCTGGCAGAATATAAGTACAATAATTGCGCAAAAACAGCCAGTAGGATCGCCTGCATTTAGAGCGCAAGCATTAAAACGCTGGAAAACTTTTAGCAACGTAACAGAAGTTGAAATAGCAAATTTAAAATATGGGCTTAAAGAAGGCTACAGCGCACCTAAACCTGTTGTCCAAAGAGTTATAAATCAAATAGCTATTATGATTAACGCACCGGTAGAAGAAACGCCGTTTTTTGATATCGCCAAAAGAGATAATGATGCCAATTTTAAAAAAGAAATGGCTAAAATAATTGAGAGTGAAGTTAAGCCAGCCTTAAAGCGATATGCCTATTTTCTTGAAAATGAGTATTTACCACAAGCCAGAGATAAAGTTGGGATATCAGCATTATCCAATGGTGAGCAGTGCTATAAAGCTAGCATTAAGAAAGAAACAACCTTAGATATACCAGCGCAAGCCATCTATGATTATGGCCAAGAACACATGCTACAAATCAAGCGAGAGGTTGGTATTATTGGACAGCGTGAATTTGCTTCACAAGATATCGCCGATGTCTTTAGACAAGCAAAACAACAAACTCGTAATTTCTTCCACTCAGAGAAAGATATTTTAGATTATAACCTTGCCGCTTTAAATAGAGCGACGACAAAAGCATCGCAATGGTTTGAAAATTTGCCTAAATTAAAAGGTACAATCGTTCCTTATCCTTTGCATCGTGCTCAGACAGGTGCTTCTGGTGAATATCATCCACCAAGTGATGATGGAAAACACCCGGGGATATTTTATATAAATACTTTCCAGCCACAATCTAAAAGTCGACTTGACCAAGAAGCAACGCTTTTTCATGAGCTTATTCCAGGTCATCACTATCAAATT
>JBFXKR010000433.1:0-2539 GCA_050173595.1 Candidatus Berkiella sp. | reverse complement strand
CTAATAAGGGAGCAAAAAAGTCTGTCACCGGTGATGGTTTGGCAGTTTGTTTTGGTACATGGTTTTCAGGTAAATCTTTTAGATCATGTGCTGCTTGTAAATAAGCTGCCCAGCGTTGATTAGCCAATTGAATTTCATGCATGGCAAGCGCATGATTGTTTTGAAAAGCTTGTAATAATGCTGCGTCTTTTGCGCACAAATCTTGATATTCTTGCATTTTTTGAGCATCAGCTTTTTCTTGAAGTGCTTTGGCTGCCAGGTTGCGAAGCTCAAGGTTACGTTTTAGACCGAGGATAACTCGGTTTGCCATAGACACATGCGCAAATTCTGCGCTATCTAAAGCTTCTTTAAAATCTTCATGGGGATAGCTTAAACCAGATAAGGGCGCCAAGGCTGCTTTAATTTGTTGTTTTGCTGCTTTAAACAAAGCTTTCAGTGAATCTTCAGTCTGGTTGGATATTTGTGCTTCAAGTGCTTGCAAATTTTTGAGTAATGAAACCAGTTGTGCTTGTTTATCAAAATACTTTTTATCTTTAGTTTGATTACCCAAGGTATTGGCGGTGTTAATCAGATGATTAAGTGTAGTTACAATAGATTTCATATTTACCCCAAAGGTGATTTATAATCATTAAAACCATGCTATCTGAATAACTTTTTAATTGGCAGCAATACTAGACCAAAGGCAAAAAAAAGGGCCCCACTGGGACCCCTTTTTATTACGCTTTAAAGTAATTAAATTACTTACGTAAACGTGTACTTCTGCGAAGATTCTGAGTTTCTGTAGCAGGAGCTTTTCTGGTACGACTTCTTGATCTTGCTTTTGGTTGTTCAACTTCTTCTTCAGCAGCATCAGCAGCAATGTTATGCCCTTCACCGATAGAACCTGTGTTGCTAGCACGGTATGCTTGAAATTTGTTAAAAGCATATGTACCAACAACTTGAACGCCAGCTATAGCAGCTGAAGTTAAAGCGGTAGCGCTTAAACGCTCAGCTAAAACGCCTACTGGGTTTTGTGAAAAACGCGCTGTATCACTAGCAATAGAAGAAGCCATCACAACAGCAGTTGTACCAGCGTTAATCGCTGCAGCTGTTTTATGACCCATAACGAAATCTTTAGCATCAGTTGCTTTTTCTTTAATCCAATTCCACATAATCAATACCTCTCTTAAATAATATACATTGTTAACCAGGCCTGGTTGACCAGGGTGAGCCAAGTGTATTTTGTAAGTTAGCTTAATTCAACAAGTTCAAGAGAAGTTCGGATAAAAGGTTACGTTATCGGGCATCAAAGGCCATATTGGGGCTAAATATCAAGCACTGACTTCACAAAAGGAATCGTTAAGCGCCGTTGTGCGGCCAAAGAGGCTCTATCTAATTGATCAAGCAGCTCATATAAGTGTGGCATCGCACGCATTGCCCGGCGCATTAAAAACAATCCAACCTCTTTGGAAAGCTCTAAACCACGTTGCTTTGCACGCAATTGCAAGGCAGCCACTAATTGATCATCATCTAAGGGTTGAATGTGATAGGTTATTCCCCAGGCCAGGCGGGATTTTAAATCAGCAAGTTGAATACTAAGCAATGCCGGGGGACTTAATGCTGCTACCACCAAATGATGATTCAGCGCTTTTAAACGATTATATAAATGGAATAAGGCCTCTTCCCAAGCACTATCACCGCTAATCGCGTCAATGTCATCGATACAAACCACATTCAAGCGCTCTAAGCCTTCCAGTAATTTTGGCGAATTAGCACGTAATTCTGCAAGCGGTAAATAGACGGCATTAATGCCTAAGCGTGAGGCATCATTGCATACCCCTTGTAATAAATGGGTACGGCCAACGCCTTCTTTGCCCCAAAGATAAGTAAATTGCTCACCTTTGCCTTTGGCAATGTGGCGCAAATGGTTTTTCATTTGCAGATTGTCACCGGTATAAAATGTTTCTAAGGTGCAATCATCTCGCAATCCAATACTTAAGGGCAGTTGTTGTGCCTGCAAATCTTTATTTGCCATGATTCCCCTTGGCAGGTGCAAGCTTTTTTGGCTCAGTCGGTTCGGGTAATTGATGCATGAGCTCTCGAAAAATCACAACAAGTATTGCCGTTAGTGGTAATGCCAAAATAACACCAACAAATCCTAATAAGTGCCCACCTGCTGAGACAGCAAAAATGACCACCACCGGGTGCAGGCCTAATTTATCACCTATCAATAGCGGCGTGAGTACAAAACCTTCTAAAACATGACCAACACCAAATAACAACAATACCCCAACCACCGGCCAAATTGTTGGAAACTGAAAATAAGCAACCGCTAAGGCGCTACCTAAGCCAACAATGCTGCCCAAATAAGGCACAATGCTTAATAAACCTGCCAACATGCCTAACAGCAAAGAAAAATTAACGCCGATGAGCGCTAAGCCTAAACCATAAAAAGTGCCTAATGCCACCATCACAGAGAGTTGGCCTCGTACAAAGGTGGCAAGCACCACATCACACTGGCGGGCAATTTTAATAATATGCGGAGCGTATTTTGTTGGTA
>JBFXKR010000432.1:0-2544 GCA_050173595.1 Candidatus Berkiella sp. | reverse complement strand
AGATAATATTTACAAAATGCTGTTGAAAAAACCAAGATTTAGGCTCATATTCAAAAGCAACAAATTTTTCATCAATACAGAAATTAACTAAATGATCGATAGAATAATATAAAAAGGGACGATCGGACTGATGCATTAGCTCTCTTGCTATCACCGATTTCCCGCTTGAAGACGTGCCGTTAAGAAATATTATCATGCAGTATACATTGTAATATAGCTAACATTAGAGGCCCTTTCATAAGCTAAAATAAAATAAATAGTAACGCATAATTAAAGATAACACAGACAATACTGTATTTTAATTGGCATGTGCCACAACTTAAGTTATCGTTAAAAAATGGGGGATAGCATGTGATTTATTTAATTAGCGCGATTCTTTTTTTTGCACTCAGTTACGGGTTTATAGCACTTTGTGAGAGGCTAAAATAAGTCTATGTCTATTATCTATCTGGTTTCTGGCATTATCAGTATTGGTCTTGTGATTTATCTCCTAGTCGCTCTACTAAAACCGGAGATTTTTCAGTGAATATCGATCTCATGCCAATCAATGCTACGATGCAATGCGGCATTTTTTGGATTAGCTGTTTGCTCCTAATTAAACCATTGGGGAGCTACATGGCCAAAGTTTATAGTGGCCAGCTAACATTTTTAGAAACGCTAATAGGCCCCATAGAAGATTACATTTACAAAATTGCGAATATAGTTCCAACGAAAGAGATGACATGGCAGCAATATGCCAATGCTGTATTATTATCTAGCCTTGGTGGCTTTTTACTTTTATTTACGTTACTAAAGCTACAAGCTTTTTTACCCTTAAACCCTTTAGGATTACCCAACTTAAGTAGTGATCTTGCCTTTAATATTGCGGCAAGTTTTGTGACCAATACAAATTGGCAATCCTATGCTGGGGAAGTGACCCTAAGCTACTTTAGCCAAATGATGGGACTGGGCGTTCAAAACTTCTTATCTGCCAGTATGGGGATGGCTGTTGGGATCGCTTTGGTGAGAGGATTACAAAGAAAAAATGGCAAATTTATTGGTAATTTTTGGGTAGACTGGGTAAGAGGTATACTTTACATTTTGCTGCCTCTTTCTTGCGTTTTTGCTGTCATACTTGGTTCGCAAGGTGTCATCCAAAACTTTAATGGCCCAGTAACAACCAATCTGATTGAATCAAAAAGAACAGCTTTAGTTGATAACTATGTCACCCAGCAGATGATCCCTGGTGGACCTGTGGCATCCCAAGTTGCTATTAAACAGCTTGGCACCAATGGTGGCGGTTTTTTTAATGCTAATGCTGCGCACCCTTTTGAAAACCCAACACCCTTATCAAATTTTTTAGAATGTTTGGCGATGGTACTCATTGCCAGCGCTTTATGCTACACCTTTGGCATCATGGTAAATGATAAACGAGAAGGATGGGCTTTATTATTGGCCATGGCGCTTATTTACATTCCGATGTCACTTTATAGCATTCAACAAGAGCAAAAACCCAATCCGTTACTATCAACCCTAAATATTGAACAAACCAGAACAGCATTACAAAGTGGCGGCAATATGGAAGGCAAAGAACTACGCTTTGGTATTGTTAACTCTGCCTTATGGGCCACTACAACAACAGCTACAGCTAATGGCTCAGTGAACTCAATGCTTGATTCCTATTCTGCTTTGGGTGGTTTTGTTCCTTTACTCATGATGATGTTTGGGGAAGTAATTTTTGGCGGCGTTGGCTCAGGGTTATATTACATTCTTATTTTTGTGTTTATTACAGTTTTTATTGCTGGACTCATGGTAGGTAGAACACCTGAGTTTCTAGGTAAAAAAATACAAGCTTATGAAATAAAAATGGCATCACTTTGCATTCTCATTCCAACGATAGCATTACTATTTGGCACTGCTATTGCGGTAACGTCAAATAGTGGCGTAATAGGTATTTTAAATCCTAGCCATCAAGGATTTTCTGAAATTTTGTATGCATTTACTTCAGCAGTGTCTAATAATGGAAGTGCCTTTGCTGGTTTAGATAGCAATTCGCCTTTTTACAACACCATGCTTGGCATTTGTATGCTGATCGGTCGATTTTGGATTATGATTCCGGTACTCGCGATTGCAGGCTCATTAGTGCAAAAAAATACAACCCCACAAAGCGCGGGTACCATGTCTACGCATTCATTGTTATTTATATTATTTTTAGCAGGAATCATTGTACTGATTGGGCTTTTAACTTACATCCCAGCTTTGACGCTAGCGCCTATTTCTGAATATTTCCAATTGGTTAAATAATAAATGACAAAACTAAAGCATGTAAGCAATCAATCAAATACTACTAAAGAGTCTTTTCAAATCCTATTGGCTGCTATAAATCATCTCAAGCCCTCATATCTTATCAAAAATCCGGTAATGTTTGTTACTTATATCGGTTGTCTGCTAACAACATTTATCTTAGTTTTTGCATTAATTTATGAAATGAATCTGCCATTATAATTTCTAGTTCAAGTCACTATATGGCTTTGGTTCACCGTCATCTTTGCTAACTTTGCCGAA
>JBFXKR010000431.1:0-2544 GCA_050173595.1 Candidatus Berkiella sp. | reverse complement strand
AAGCAATATAACAACCAGGTGAACCTTTAAATTCATTCATGGTTGGCAATTTTTTTTCAATGGCGCCTGGTGCACTATGATTTAGCACACCTACATTTTCGATATAGTACACCTTATAATTTTCAGGTAGTAAATTTTGCTCTTCTTTACTTGCATATGCTGTGCAAACAATGAAACCCAAACAGAGTGTTACTGTATACTTCATCAATAATTCTCACATAAGTGCTCTTCAATCTATATAGCACAAACTCATGACTATTCGTGTTAACATGGGTAACCACAATAATCAAATTTTCGGTAACTAGCTTAGGATGTTTGCTAGGTTAGTAACATTAAGCTTTGATAGATTTTAAGTAATGCCAGCGGAGTAAAAAATGCAAGATGCGCTTAAGCTGATTCAACAATATTATGATTATTTTAACAACCAAGACATTACATCTTTTTTAGGATTACTTGATAAAAATGTAGTGCATGAAATTAATCAAGGTGATTGTGAAGTTGGGATAGAAGCATTTTCATTATTTATGGATAAAATGAATACGGCTTATCAAGAAAAAGTAAAAGAGTTAAGTGTTTTATCTAATAATGATGGTTCAAGAGCAAGTGCAGAGTTTTTCATAGAAGGTATATACTTAAACACAGATCAAGCGTTGCCCCAAGCTAAAAATCAAAAGTATAGGCTACGTTGTGGTGCATTTTTCGAAATTAAAAATAATAAAATAACACGAGTAACAAATTATTATAATATGAATGATTGGTTAAAGCAGGTAGGAGATTAATCGTGGAAGGTTTAGAAATTGCTGTATTTAAAGGGAAGCAAACACATCAGCATATTGATAAGCTTGCCCACTTAAGAATCAATGTATTCAAAGAATATCCTTACCTTTATGATGGCTCTCTTGACAATGAGCGCACTTATCTTAAAACCTATACTGAATGTGATGAATCAATATTAATTGTGATTTTCGACAATAAAGAAATTGTAGGCGCATCAACAGCTATTCCGCTTGCATTTGAAACGCCAGAATGCCAACAGCCATTTATTGAAAATAATTTGCCAATTTCAGATATATTTTATTTTGGTGAATCAGTCTTATTGCCAGCTTATCGACACCGAGGTGTGTATAAGCATTTTTTTTCGCAGCGTGAAAAGGCAGCGAAGGATTATGGAAGCAAACAAGCTGCTTTTTGCGCTGTGCTTCGTGATGAAAATGACACAAGAAAACCAATGGATTATGTTCCTTTAAATGATATTTGGCATCATTTTGGTTATCAACAGCATCCCAAGCTCCTTGCATATTATGAGTGGCTAGAAGTTAACCAATCCCAGAAAACAAAAAAGCCGATGACTTTTTGGATGAAAACTTTATGACAACGATTGCATGTGTTCAATATGCTATTGAAAACTTAGCAACCTGGCAGGATTATGTTCACAAAGTGACCCAAATAGTATTAGGTGCAAAGGAAAATGGGGCGCAATTAGTGTTAATGCCAGAGTATGCGGGCATCGAGGTGATTACCAAAACGGTAGATAACGATGCTCAGTTGTTTGAAGAAATACAACACCTATTGCCATTGTATTTAGCCTTGTTTCAAGAGCTTGCTAAAACATATCAACTTTATATCCAAAGCGGAACAATTTTGGTTAAAACGCAACCTGGCCGATATGCGAATCGTGCCTACTTCTTTAGTCCTAATGGTGATTATGGTTATCAAGATAAAATTAATCTTGTGACCAATGAACATCAGAACAAATTAATCACACCAGGTGATTCTCAAACTATTTTTGATACTGAGCTAGGCTTGATTGGGATAGCAGTGTGTTATGATAGTGAATTTCCAGAGCTGATACGTAATTATAGCAAAGCAGGTGTTAAATTAATTTTAGTACCAAGTTATACAGCCTCAATGCATAGCTTTAATCGCGTATATTTCTCTTGTAAAGCGCGTGCTCTTGAAAACCAATGTTATCTTGCCATGTCTTGCATGGTTGGCGAAGTGAAGTTTGGGCAAGATCTTGATGATCTTGTTGGTCAAGCCACGATATTCACGCCAATAGATGTTGGATTTAAAGCAGATGGGATTTTAGCGCAAGGTAACATGAACCAAACCAACACTATCATTGAAAAAATTTCCTTCAGAAAAATTGAGCAAGTAAGAGCCCATGGCGAAGTGCGTAATTTCAATGATTTTGTTAACAGCAAAAATACATATGAAGTATTAACGCAAAAATTATAAGCACATATCTATTGATGATGTGCTTATTAACATAAATACCATTTAACAATCAGTTAACTTTTGTTTAAATGCTATAGGTGCTTGTAATGCCATCGGTGTTTGCACTGCACCAGTAGGTATGTAACGGTCTTGTTCTTTTGCTTGATTTTCAAAAGCAAACAACAAGTTCGCTTTGGCTGTTTTAACCAAATCAGGTTTTTGACCTGGCAACACAAATATAGTACGTTGACGTTCAAGTGGTTTTACAGACATTTCAACAGCTTGGGGTTGCTGTTTTGCATCTGCTTGCATTTGTGGCAAGCGATG
>JBFXKR010000430.1:0-2547 GCA_050173595.1 Candidatus Berkiella sp. | reverse complement strand
ATCCAAGTTTGGCATGGGAGCATTTTAATGAATATCAACACCAATCATGGCAGTCAAAGTTATGCTTTAGCAACAGGTGAGCTTGGAGCACCCCGTCTTCATGTTCAGAATACTATTTTGGGTAAATTTTCAGAAGACTTGCTCGCAAAGGCAGGTCTTGCCAAAGGAATGACGGTTATTGATCTTGCTTGTGGTAGCGGCGCAATGACTTCTTATCTTGCACATAGCGTAGGTCCACAAGGACATGTCTTTGCGGTGGATATCAGTGAAGCACAACTCGCTGTAGCAAAAAAATATGTTGAAAGTGAAAATTTGAGAAACGTTTCTTTTATTCAAGGCGATATCATGGATTTACAGACCTTGCCAACGCAAAAGGTTGATATTGTTTACGCTAGATTTATTTTAATGCATTTAAAAGACCCAAAGTCTGCTATCAATAACATGAAATCATTATTAAAGATAGGTGGCAAAATTGTTTCTGAAGAAACAACTAAAAGCACAACATATAGTGGATATAAAACTGCTCTATTTGCAGAATATATCGAGAGCTTAGTTAAATTGGGAAATAGCCTGGGCGTTGATTACAATATTGGCGAAAAATTAGCTAAGTTTTATCAAATGAATGAATTTTCAAATTTGGAATATTTTTTTCAAAAAGTGCCGATGACAGCTTTAGATGCTAAAACCATGTTTTCACTGTCTTTAGGTGAGCTTCAGTCGAAATTACTTGCGGCCAACCTTACAACTTTGGATAAAGTCGATACTTGGAAGGAAACCTTTGAAAATATACCACTTGATAATCCTAGCTTCGAGTTTCGTTTGTCTGACCAAGCCTATGTGATTGCGCAGAAATAGCCGTTTTTTAATCAAATTGATAATTGATATTTCACTCATTAAGGCTTAAAAGGTACTGTTGAATGTTCATTAAAGATTTATCTCAGATTGCTTTAAAATACAAAGTATCACTTCATGATAATCCATCAACCGTTCTTGTTGATGGCATGGGTGACATTCCCTGTTTAACGGTCGGAATTGGATCTTTATTACAAAAAACGCTATCTCAAAAACTAAAAGATAAATTAAAAATATTCTCAACAGACTTATATTGGGTAAATCAGTTAATAGATCTTGATCCAAAAATGATAACAATCGATACGATTTGCCGCGATATCATTGATATCGCTAAGCAATTAGAGCTAAAAGATTATTATCTAATAGGCCATAGTGTTTTTGGTGGATTGGCAATCCAAACTGCGAAGTATCAACCCCGAGGCTTAAAAGGCGTTATTGGGATTGGTGCAACACCTGGCTGGGATGCAAAGATTATCAATTTTAAAGATAGCTATTTTGAAAGTCATGCATCAATGGCGCGTAAAGCACGTTTCAACATGATGCAAAAACAATATTTTGATATTAAAAAAGACACCGATTCATTAGCCAGTGTCAATGCGTATTATGCAGAATCAGCAAAATATTTTGCCAATCCTGTGACTTTGGAAGATATGCAACGTCTTTGGGACGGCATTGATTGTAACGATACGATGATAAATCATCTATTTAATCATTTACTTGTAGACTTTCAGTTTGATGAACATGTTGAGAAAGTTCAGGTTCCATGTCTTATTGCCGGTGGCCAAAAGGATTATGACAGTGTTCCCTTAGAAATATGGAAACGCTATGCTCATCCCAAACATGTTCATTTTCTAGATTGTGGCCCGGTTGGTCATTGGCCACATTTAGAAGCATCAGAAGAATTCGATAAGGGTGTGTTGCTATGGATGTCGAAGGATGGCAAGGCTGTGAGTTAACAGTCAGCTTTAACATTCAAAGATAAGCAATAAAAAATGCGCTATAGCCCATATTAGAATGGTTGCGATAGCGGCATTTTATCCGTCCTTTTGGTAGCTTTTTCGAAATAGATGTCTTTGGGCATAGCTTTCTTCGTTTCTTTTCTCGCGTCTTTCGCTTCTTGATAATGATAAAGCACAGGTTTAGTAGTAGAGTGAACTCCGCTTTGTAATCTGACTCCCCTGTGTTCATATCCATACCCAAACGCCTTTTGCAACAATTTAATTTTCTTCATATTAATGTTTAATATGCGTTTTTTGGGATCTACTTTTATTAAGGGGGGTAAATCTTGAGAGTGTTGCTTGCCCCACATCACATAAATCAGACCACATAGCATCATGGTTGTTGCCAAAGCAATTCCCAGGCAAGCGATAACTGAAAGTGATGCAAGTGAGGTATGAACATTCAAGATATATGCCATTGGGATGGCGCTTGCCAAAGCACTATACACATACCCTGCCATTTTCCTCGATTTTGGTGCTTGTGGATTAGGGTTTGCAACAACATTGTTTACATTAAAATCATAGCTAATTCCATTGGGCGCGCCAATGATAACTCTTCCTTTAAATGTGCCATGCTTTTTTAAATCATGACGTCGTGCTTGTCGTAAAATGGCACCTGGTTTTTTCATTTCCTGGATATCAGTTTGGGAAAATTCCTTGGCGTGTTGCCATCCCCCCGGGGATGTAAGTCACAGCG
>JBFXKR010000429.1:0-2549 GCA_050173595.1 Candidatus Berkiella sp. | reverse complement strand
CAACAAACGTGATCTAGATGAACCATCATTAAACCCGCCAAGCAAAATATCAGCACTTATCACACAATTTAATGAAGCGCTTAATAAAGCATCTAATAAAGAGGCCATTCATAGCGCATATGAAGAATTATTGGCTGCGCTGGGTTTTGATGCGACCATGATCTATATTGATAAACTAAAAGCTGAAATAGCCCAAGCTAACAATGGTGTTTGCATTAAAAATCTAGCACAGTTAATTAAAGAAAAAAGTATCACTCTTAATGTGATGAAAACAGCTGAAGATACTGCATTAATTGTGGCCGCAAAACAAGGAAATATGCAAGCCGTTATTGCCTTATGCCAGGAAAAAACCGCATTAAACATTCAACGAACAACCAAAGATAGCACTGGTAATACAGCATTACATTACCTTGTGAAATTACCAGATAGTGATGAGGCTATTATTGCACTATTAACCCATTCCTCTTGGACCACGGATCCCACCAGAGTACAAGATAATGATGGTAATAACCCTTTACATTTACTGGCATCTTTAGGTAAAGAACAAACCTTAAAAGCGCTTGATGATCACTTTACAACAAAAGGTAAACTTTGGGGACAATATAGCGGTCTGTATAATAAATTTGGTTATCAGCCAAAAAGTGGACAAGTGGTTGGTATGGTTTCAGGTAACACGCAATTTCAAGCGGCGGTCTTTGCGCAAAATAAACTTGGGCTTACGCCTATTATGGTAGCGCTTTTAACGCATCCTGAGAATCAAGCTTTGATAAATTATCTTTGTAAAGCAATGAACCTTGACGCACAAGATCAACATTTATATGTCGATCTTGCTGATGCAATTGTAAACAAAGATAGCGTTAAGATAGAATCCATTGTTAAAGGTTTGAATCAGAACAAAACAACGGGATGGAATCCTCAAGCCCCTGCAATTCAAGTACCGCAACTTAAAAATCTATGCGAGCAAGCAGCCGTAAAACCCAATGTAGATATAAAATAAATGATTATATTATTTTTTTGCTGAGCTAAAGTGATGGGCACTTTGCGCTAGTTGATTATTAGCGCTTGCTTGTTTTAATGCCTCATAGGCTTCTTTTCTAAAATTATGATAACCAACCAAACTGCAAATTTGGTGACACATTTCAAAGGGTAACATAGTCACAGGCGATGATGAAGATTCTTGCACATAGCAACTACCCAATAAAAATAATACTTTGGCTTGAACAGACATCTCTTTTGCTTTTAAAGTTAAAGCACGTTCTTTATCTTCTAACAAGGCTATCAACTCAGGATAGGCATTTAACTGTTTAACGGCGTCAAAGGCTGACTGTCCATCACTGTTTTCAAGGGTATAATTTGCGCCATGAGCAAGCAAAATGATAAGGGTTTGCAGGGGCGCGCCAACTTTTGCAGCATGATGTAAAACGGTGTTATCAAACATACATTGTGCATCAACAGCTGAGCCACTATCTAATAAAAAAGCAACGAGTTGTGGATGATTCACAGCATAATGTAACGCAATGGCTTTTCTTTTATCTTGATGGTGCACTAAAGCTGGGTTTGTTTTTACAAGAAGCTGGGCTATGGGAAAATGACCTATGGAACATGCTGCATGTAATTCTGTCTGTGTGCGTTCTTTATTAAGTCCTAGCTTGGCGCCTTTTTCCAACAAAAGTTTAACTACTTGAAACAAACCACTAAAAGCGGCTTTTATTAAAGGGGTTTCTAGGGTTTCGGGTTCTTCGCAGTCTATTTTAGCGCCTTTTTCTAACAGTGTGCTTGCACAAAGCCTAAATTGCGCTTGTCTTAACTCATCACCCTGCTCTTGAAGCGATAATGCTTGAAACTGCGCTGTTAATTGTTCAGTGATGTCATCGTCAAATTCTATCTGTTTGCCTTGAGCAACTTCTAGCAATTGCCTATCTAATGGGCCTAATGACATAAATAAACACCTAGTTTTGAAATTTGAAAGATAATAAACCATCTATTACCTAAATACAATTCATACAACTGACAGTGCTCACAGAATATCGCATAAATAGATTAATTACACCTAAAAATTCTACTAATCAGTATGCGTGAAGCTTCACCTATGAAATTATTTTAAAATTAACACTTATATCTGAATAAAACTTTGGTAGTTAGCAAATAATTTTAATCTATATTTATTTTCTTACGGAAGTTTTTTGGAGAGTATCATTTATGAAAACGGCAACATTGGTTTCTATTGTTTTAAGTTCACTTATTGTTATGACAGCTCCCTTGGCATTAGCCGACACCACAAAAAGCCAACCAGGACAAATGATGAAAGTACTGGATGATCTGAAAGACAGGGGCTTTACAATTATCAAAAAAATAGAATTCGCAGATGATAAAGGTACTTTTAAAGCAAATGCCTTAGATACTCAAGGCAATGACATTGAAATCCAGGTTAATCCTGTAACCGGCGAGATGAAAAAGCCAACTGAAGGGTTGGGATTATCGGCAAGAGAAATTGCAATTAAAGTCCAAGACGCGGGTTTTCCTAATATTGCTGAAATAAGTACACAACT
>JBFXKR010000428.1:0-2555 GCA_050173595.1 Candidatus Berkiella sp. | reverse complement strand
ACTGCTTTTTATCATCTAAGTGCATGTGTTTTTTATCCAGAACCAAAATAAAAGCCCCAAAGTTTGGGGCTTTTAAGTTAATTAGAAAGATCAGATGGCTGTGGGGATTGCAAAGTGCCAATATTAAAAAGCTTTTTACACAGCCGCTTAAAAGAAGGCGTATCTAAGCTACTCACAAACACGCCCAGTGAGGCAAGCGCGCAGGCAATCACTAGACTCATTGTTAAAGGCTCTTTACCAAACATCACCAGCAAAGCCATTGCCATGATTCTTGCAATATAGGTAACTGAGCTTAATAGGTACACGTTACCGAACTTAACGCCATAATCCCACAGCTGGTAAGCAATGCCAGCACCACTGATACCTGTGACGACAGCCAATGAGCCTTCGGTTAAAGTGGGCACAACAAAAGTTTCAAATTTCAAGTGCAATATTAAGCACAATACGGCACCAAGACCACAGTACATACCAATCATTTCGGTTGGCAGCCCCTTGTGATAACGCGAGAAAGCAGAATAGCCGCTCCAAAGAAAAGCGCCAAACAGTGCCAGCAAGTAGCCAATGCAATAGTTAAAATTGAAACCATTTTGGCTTACTTCGTTGTGAACAAGCACATAGATCCCTGCTAAACCAAGAAAGGCACCAATAATATGTTGCACCGTAAAACGCTCGTTGGGCAACATGCTGGTGAAAGCAACAACCAAGCAAGGCCACAAATAATCAATCAGATCAACATGAGCAATGGGTGCATATTGGGCACCATAAATATAAGCAAAATCGCTTAGACAGATCCCCATCAGCCCTGCGAGCCAAACAAAGGCAGGCTGCTTGAGCACATCTAGCCAGCGCTTTTTACGTGTTAATCGAAAAGCGGTCAGCAAAAAAGAGCTAAAGAAAATTATCGAAAGCACTTCAAAAATGGGAAGACTGTTCACTTCAGAAATTAGAAGTGGTTCAACCGTCCACATGAAAAGCGCACCAAACCCCATGTAGGTGGCACGTTTAATGGAAATGATACTTGAGCCAACGTTCGTGGCACTACCAACAGGAAGTTCATGCAATGTCGTATTCCTCTTTAAGAATGCGAATTAGTACAAAAATGCTGCCGTGGGGTAATAATCTGATTCAGTATGGCGCAGCCATCTGTACTCTCTTTGCATGCCTCGCATCCCCCGTGCTACTCAAGCCCTTGAGCTTTGTACCATAAGTTAATGATCTAAGGCGGCTAGGTCAAGCATTTTTTTTAGTCAGTAGGTTTTCTATTGATATATGGCTACAGGCAAGTGATAAATGGTGCTTCAAGGAAATTTAAAACAGGTAATTGCAACAATTCGCATTTTAGAGATACATTGGCAAAGCGACTTTGGCAGTATTCATGTTTTGAATCAAAGTCCAAATGATGACTAGTTACATCATATGGAGTATCAAAATGAAAGAAATTACGAATAATGATTTAAGCTGCGTTCATGGTGGCGAATTCGTTCAAGGTTGGCCTACACCTGACATGCTGTGCTTGGATGTTAAACTACTTGTCAACGCAGGCAGAGCAGAGCCTGGCTTTGACATCAGCTCAGCAGTGCATGCGCTCATGAAATATTGCCCAACAGACTTTGGCGATCAAAATACAGCCCATGAGTATGCAACCACTGGTGGCATTCCTTAGGAGCGTAATCATGAGAAAATTAACCCTACAAGAAATGAAACAAGCAAGCGGCGGCGAATTTGTACACGGTACACCTACCCCTGAAATGATGTGTATTAACGTTAAATTAATGCTTTGGGGGCGTGGTGAGCCTGGGTTTGATATTAGTGCCGCTGTACATTCTCTGATGAAATACTGTCATGACGATTTTTGGGACTTGAACCAAGCCCACGAGTATGTCATGAGCGGGGCTTACCCTTAAGCCTGCTATTTCATCTGTGCTGGAGGTTCATATTTGAACCTCCACGCATTGCATTAAGATGTTTCTCTTGAACTAAACTTAAAAATATTCTTAGGCGAGTTACTCAAGTGCGAAACAACCCGGTTATATTCCTCATAAGCGCCATTTGTATACTGATTGATAGTTTTTTGCCAAAACTGATGTGCGCCGAAGTTTCCAGGAAGTACCATCACCTCCCAAACACCAGTAAACTTATCAAAACAACGCTGGGCGATGTGCATACCAATACCATGGTTTTTGAATTTTCTTAAAATGAAGAACTGGGCCATGTTATAGTCAATATGAATATCAGAGCCTTTTTTATCAACAATAACAAAACCAGCCAACTCTTCTTGAAAACGTAAAATAAATGGCCAGGTATTGTCACTTTGCCAGTATTTTTTAAAATCCATACACTCATATAAGCCATTACTAGGCATTTTCCACTCAGGATCCAGGGTGAAAAATTGACTCATATCATAAACATAGAAACGTCCCATATTTTGTATAATGGGATATTCTTCCAAAGAGGCAGGTAAAAGGTGAAAATCTTCAATAAACAGTTTAGCTTTCTCTTCCATGAGAAAATGTTCCTTAGGTCAATAACATCAGCGCTTTATAAGCATATTTTAA
>JBFXKR010000427.1:0-2564 GCA_050173595.1 Candidatus Berkiella sp. | reverse complement strand
GATTCCTAGGCCAATTAATAATGAAAGCAGCATAATGCTAACAACATTCCCCTCTAGAAATGGCTGTAATAAATTACTTGGAATCACTTTTAATAATTCTTCAATATAAGAGGGTGTAGATGGTGCAACAACATGTTCAAGTGTTACTAGCAAGATTGGCTGTATGGTTTCATACAATAGTAATGCAATCGTTGCTGCAATTAATGTTGTTAAAATAGTGTAACTTACAATTCGTTTACCCAAAATTGAAAGTGAGTTTTCGCCAACCTGGGAAATGGTTGCCAATAAGGATAAACTAATCATGGGTAAGCTAATGAGTTTTAGCAATCGCACGAATATTTCAGAAATAAGCTCAGAAAATTTGATGATTACAGGCTGTTGCCACCAACCTGCCAAAACAGCAAAGAAAATCGCAAAAAGAATCATCCAATAACCGCGTCGGTTAAGCATATAATCAAACCTAATAAATGTTCAAGTTAAGTTAGAAGCTATATATATAGTGTTATTAAATAGGTGTATGTGTCAACCTAGGGTCGACAGCAGGTAGAAAGGATAAGATAGCAAGTATTCATGGTGATCTGCACCTTTATTGTTCACTAAAGAAGTTAAACACAATATCAGGGCCCAGGTCAACCCAAATCACCCTCTATATATCAGCAATGGCAATATAGAGTTAAAATCATCCGTCCACAACCTAGGGCTTACCTTTTGTGTATCTTGTACTTTTACTTGATGTCGTTTTAACCAAGACGCAAAGTTGGGATCACACGTTATTAAAGCCCAAGTCGAATAAAACAAACCATTATTAGGATCGTTGAGTCCTACGATCCAATCATGCTGACAACCAATCTGTTGTGCTAATGCTTTTGTAACAGGCAATAAGTCAATATAAGTATTTGAGGTGTGAACCGCAATTATCCCCTCTTTAGCAAGGTGTTGCTGATACACTGTCATGGCCTCTATGGTTAACAAATGCGAAGGAATTGAATCCCCATTAAAGGCATCTAAAATAAGCAGATCATATTTTTGCTCATCAGCTTTAGGGATATTGTTTTGCAAGCGTAATCTTGCATCACCTAGAATCACGCGGATTGTCGCTTTTGAAGTAGGCAAAAAACTAAACTTTTTCATTGCCAGTTTAGCCATATCCATGTCAATTTCATAAAAAGTAAAACTATCACCCTTTTCTCCGTAAGCTGCAATGGTTCCGCAACCTAACCCGATAATGCCGACTTTTAAGGGATGGCGCTTGGCTCTAAGATATTCAAAAGCAATACCCACGCCAGCAGTTTTGCCATAGTATGTTGTTGGAAGATTTTCTTTTTTAACATCTAAAAATTGTAAACCATGAATAACCATACCATGCATTATCGCACGAAAAGAAAACGTTTTATTTTGCCCAATATCATCATAAACGCTTATCATGCCATAGGGATTTCGATATTTTGCGACAATTTGTTTTGCTGGGTTAAAAATACTCATCGAAATGCTCAGTGTTGCCCCAATTAAGATAATAATACTTATCAAATTAAGGCCAAGATCCCATTTACTTCTAGTTTTCAGGTAAGTTTTTGCAAAATAAAGTACTATTAATACATTGACAATGACTAAAGGTAGAAATAAATCCCACCAATTGACAAATAGCAATAAAGCAATAATATTTGAGAACACACCACCCAGCACCCCACCCAGCGCTATCATCAGATAAAACAAAGTTAAATTTTCACTCGGAGGTTTTGCGTTAACAAGCTCGCCATGACAAAACATACATGCGGTAAATAACATGGCCAAAATCACAATAACAACATTCATGCCCCCCATTTGAGCATGGTAAAATAGCCATAAAAATAGTACCAACCATGTTAGAAATGAAGCAGCCCAAAACTCTCGATGATAGCCCTTGTTATTTGAGAAAACGACAATATATGAAATCAAATATAATGCAAGTGGTATTACCCAAAGCAAGGGTAAATTAATCACATTTTGCACGAGAAACTGTGTGGTTGATAGCAATAATGCACTACTCAAAAAGGTTAACAATAACCATTTAAAACTGATAATTAGGTTGGTCCTTTTTATTTTAATGGCAGGGCCTTGTTGAATTTTTGAGCCTAGAAGTTTACTTAAGCAAACCAAACATAATAATACATATACGCCATAACCTATTGACCAACCAAGACGTTGAATTTTTAATCCCATCATGGGCTCTAAGATAAATGGATATCCAAACAAACCAATGAGCGATCCCGCATTTGAAATAGAATAAAACACATATGGAAATGATATTTGATGTAATTGGTAATACCAGTGTTGCAACAAAGGGCTAGAAGCGCTCACAACAATACAGGGAATTAAAATGCTTTTAGTAAGCAATAACAATACAGCCCAAACAGACCAAACCCCTTCTAAACTACTCGGTGAATGAAGATAAATGGGAATAAAAATAAGCGAGCCACACAGCAGAATCAAATGAATTGTAGCTTGAGTGCTAGGCTTGAATAGCTTCGCTAAGCCAAAGGCATAACAATAACCCAAAAGCAGTGATACTTGAAAAAATAAAATGG
>JBFXKR010000426.1:0-2570 GCA_050173595.1 Candidatus Berkiella sp. | reverse complement strand
AATATTATCTTTAACAACTACTTCGATAAGATTACCTTTATAGGTATTGGTAACCCACCTTGAGTTTAACCACCTTTGATACCAATATGGTTGATTACCATGCGTTAAAATATTAAGTGCCTTTGCAAAATCATCAAACTTCATATCAAATGTTTTTACTTCATCTGGGATAACCAATAAGTCTTTGATATCTTCTAACTCTTCATCAGATGCGCCATGAAATACATTTGTTTTTAGTTCACTCATAAGCCCGAGCAAACTATCATCACATTGTAAATTACCCGCACCAATAGCTGCAACGATGCGCCACCCTAGTGCTGCTATGCTATTTTCACGATAGATTGTTAACTGTTGTCGATTGCGTGTTACTTGCTCTTGAATACGAATATCAACTGGGTTTGTGGATTTGCCAATCTTATTGTTGATAAAATCTAAAAATCCTTCAATATTATCCAACTCTTTCATGAATTTTAAAATATCACTTGTATTTCCTTTAGACAAAATCCCTTGTGATTGCCAGATTTGTGCTAGGTGATGTAATCGCGCAAGGCGTGTTTGTCCAGTAATTTGAAAAGTATGCTTAATCTCATCTTTTTCATTGTCACGACTATCTAATTCTTGGGCTTTTGCTTCTAAACGAAGCCAAGTCGGGCTTTTGCTTATTTCATCATTACCATTATTTTTCTGGGTAAAACTATTTAACAGTTTAAGTTTTTCATCAAATGTTTTCAGCGTCTGCATGCTGCTATCATATGCTCTTTTGCGTGCTGATAAATCTTTTATGATACTCGCGCCATTGTGAAAACCTTTGTTACCAAGGCTCCATCTTTCTTTTGCAAGCATGAGTGCTTCATTATATTCTTCTTGTAAAACATAAGCTTTTTGATAAAAATGCATCTCTTGTGCAGTATCGCACAGCAAATTATTAATGACTTTGACATCATTATTAAACACTTCAAAGTAACTTTTTTCACCATCTGTTGTTTGCAATTTGCCAAACAACTCGTTAAAACGAGATTGAACCTGGTTATACTCATTATCTTCAAGCTCAAAAAGCAATGACATAGAAGTACCTCATTAAACTTATTGATGCATATCAATACATCTTTACGTGCAACTAACCGTGGATATAATGACGGTAAAATAACACCTATTTGGTTGTAGGTTATAAGGGGATTATAGACCTTGAGGATAATAAATTACGGTGAGGTACGCTTATTTGGACGAAAATTATCGATTCATGACCATAATAATAATCAAAAAATCTGTATTAGAAACTGCTTATAATCGCCAAATATCAATATCAACTTGTGAAAAAGCTTCCTTATCAAATATGCCTTTGACATCAATAATCAATCGATTATTATCAAATTTTTCAGCATAGCTTTCTGCGCTGAGCTCTTTGTAATATAAATGGGAAACACATAAAATAATCGCATCAACATCATAAATGTCTTCCCAATCTGTTAATTCAAGCTCATATTCTTTGTAGGCTTCATCTTTATCTGCGATGGGATCATGAACGATGACCTTTATGCCAAAAGACTGTAGTTCATTAATTACGTCAATGACTTTTGTATTGCGAATATCTCGGCAGTTTTCTTTAAAAGTTAAACCTAAGACGGCAACTTGTGCACCTTTAACGGGTGTTCCCTTTAGGATCATTTGCTTAACAGCTTGATCAGCGACATATTTTCCCATACCATCATTGATTCTTCTACCTGCTAATATCACTTCCGGTCGATATCCAAGCTGTTTTGCCTTGTAAGACAAATAGTAAGGATCAACGCCGATACAATGACCTCCAACCAATCCTGGTACAAAGGGTAAAAAATTCCATTTTGTTTTTGCAGCATTGATTACTTCATGCGTATCAATATTCATACGTTCACAAATGATGGCAAGCTCATTCATCAAAGCGATATTCAGATCACGCTGTGTATTTTCAATCACTTTAGCCGCTTCAGCTACTTTAATATTCGGCGCACGATAAATTCCAGCTTTGACTACGGTGCCATAAACTTGCGCTATCATTTGTGTGGTATCTGCATCAAGACCAGCTACAATTTTCACCACATCACTAAAAGCATGCTTTTTATCGCCCGGGTTAATGCGCTCTGGCGAATAGCCAACCCAAAAATCAACGCCAGCTTTGATGCTAGCAAAACGCTCTAACACAGGAATACATTCTTCTTGGGTTGCGCCAGGGTAAACTGTGGATTCAAACACAACAATGTCATTTTTTTTAAGGAAGGGCCCTAAAATTTCGCAAGCTTTGTATAAAAAACTTAAATTAGGTTTATGGGTGCCATCAGAAGGCGTTGGGACGCAAATAATGTAAAAATCCGCTTGCGCAAGAATCGCCTTGTCACTTGAAAAATGTACATCAGCTAGCTTAATTTCTTCGCTTGAAAATTCTTGCGTGATATCCAGACCATTTTTTAGATCTGAGACTCTGTTTGGGTTGATATCAAAGCCAATTACAGGACAACTCTTGCCAAAGCTTATTGCCACAGGCAAACCAACATAGCCCAGTCCTATCACAGAATTTTTTCGCTGGTGGACCACCT
>JBFXKR010000425.1:0-2571 GCA_050173595.1 Candidatus Berkiella sp. | reverse complement strand
AAGGGCCCGCTAAAACACCGCAACGATTAATCACCGCTTTAAGATTGTACATCTGGCAATATTCTTGAATAAATAACTCGGCACTGAGTTTTGTTGCGCCGTAAAGCGACCTTGTGCCATTTAACGTAAATTCCTCAGAAATGCCATTTTCACTTAAACCAACAATTTTATTTGGCTTTGAAAGTACAAAGCGATCGTCTTTATTCGCCAAAGGTAATTCACGCAAGGCTTTGATAGGGTAAACCCGACTGGTAGATAAAAATAGTAATTTGCTGCCCTTTAGGCGTGAAAACTCTAAACAGTTAATTAAACCGTTTAAGTTGGTATTTATTAAATACATTGGGCTCTCATTAAAGCCTGCGTGCACACTAGGCTCTGCTGAGCATTCAATAAGCCAATCAGCCGCGGGGAGATTAAACAAATCTTCTTTGTTTCTTACATCACCATGTACAAACTTTATGCCATGTTGCTTTAGTCTTGATAAATTTAACTCACTGCCACGACGACTTAAATTATCAAAGCAAATAATTTCTAAATCTTCATAAAATTGTTTGAATAAAAGAGCCAAAGATGAACCAACAAACCCGGCGCCTCCGGTTATCAACAGTGACTTCATGCTTCTTCCTTTTTAGACATCACGGCAAAGTTGGCGCATGCTTTATCTTGCAAAGAATAGTGATTTAAAGGAGCACCATCAAAATTAGCTGTAAATTGTTTGGGAATTACCAAAGTCTTAAAATATCCTTGGCCAATTAAACCCCCAATACCATTGTGCTCAAAGGGACGGTTGTTATTACGATCTTGCCAATAATTATATGCTAGCACGAAGGATAAGGGGCTTGGGTTCATCCAGGGCAGTGCCCCATAATGATTTAAAATGAAGATAGGTTGTTCAAGGTTAGCAAGACAAGCTTTAAGCGCCAAGTTTTCCTGATGCTGCTTTTGAATGCCACTTAAAGTACCTTTAGAGAAACAAACTGCGACAGAAAAGGCAAACAACATGCCACAAAGTGCCAGGCTTGATTGAAGTAACTTACCGAATTGCCAATACTTTAAAGCTGCGCCAATACCCAAAACCATAAATAGCAAGGCAATAAAATGATAATTATCACTACTTCCAATTTTGCTACTAAAGGGTAGTAAAATTACTCCCCATGCAAAGATGCCACAAAAACTTAATCTGGCCATCTCATCATGAAATACCGCTTTTCGCATTTCTTTTTTGCTAAGCACATAAGCATAAACCATTAAAAACAAAATGATGGCTGGTAAGGCTTTTTTAGCAAAACTCGTTAGATTAGCCAAAAATACATCAAGTGAAAGTGGTATGGCCGTATTGATGAAAAATAGTGTCTTAATTAAATTATAATTTGCCAATAGCAAAGTGGCCCCATAGCCACACCCTAAAATCACACTAAATGTGATAAATGATCGCCATCGTCTTTCACATAAGAGTAGTAACCCTATTGCACATGGCATAACAATATTTACTTGCTTGCATGCCCAAGAGAGATAACAAAAAATACTCGCCAGGATAACCCCTTTTAAAGTATTGCGTGAGAAGTTCAAAAGAAAATAGGCGGCGCATAAATCAAATAAAATGCCAATCAGATCTGGGCGCACTGTCATTGCCCAAAATCCAATCAAGGGAGAAAACCATAATAAAGCACTCAAAGGTAGCGCCAGAAAACCTGATAAGGGCGGCGAATTTGTTTTTGGCGTTGTGAATAATCGCCAGTTAATGAGGAATCCTAAAGTTGCCACAAATAAAGTAATTATTCTCCCAACGGTTGGGATCCATACTTCATTTAAGTTAAATATATTCATGAAAAGGCGGATTAGCGAACCATAGATCCCATAAAACAGCCAATTAAAATAAGAAGCACTAAATGGAATCTGGTGCGGATCACTATAGATAGGTAAACCATGCAGATATTTCCACATGGCATAAAGAGATTCCTCTTCAAAACCACTGGTCACCACATGATGTGCTTCGCCAAATGAAATCACTTGCATCGCACGCAGTAGCATCAAAATAAGCCCACAGCCGGCACCAAAAAGAAACAACCCTGTGCCTAAATTCAATTTTGATTTATTCATCTTCCCTGTTCTTATTTAACTTTTTGCCCAACCGTAAACACAAATGAGCGAAAATGGCTTAACCATTGCGGTTTAAAGAAGAATCGCTCGAACATATTGTAAATGGGTAGCAGTCCCTTGGCGGTATCTGAAGCCACATAACGATAGGTTAAGCCATCAACAAATTGTGAAGTTACTTCAAATCCAACTGAAGAAAATGTTTTTCGAAGTTCATATGCTAGCACAGGCCGTTCATTAGGTGTAACGCCTTTAGGGCTATAAAACGGTGAACTTCTGTCGCGATAAAGGTACATAAAAGGATTTAATCGATTAGGATCAAAAGCAACAAATCTCCCACCCGGCTTTAGCACACGAAATACATCTTTTGCACAAAGGGCAGGATTGGGAAGGTGATGTAGCAAGCAACTTAGCATCACCGAATCCAAGCTGAGATCTAAAAAAGGTAAAGCTTCCACATCTGCTAGCAAAAAA
>JBFXKR010000424.1:0-2574 GCA_050173595.1 Candidatus Berkiella sp. | reverse complement strand
AAGTTACCTGACTTATTTGTAATATCAATGAGGAAAACTTGATAATCTTGTGTTTGAGCAAGCAATAGTGCTATCAGCGATCCTATATGTCCCGCCCCAGCTACTAAAATTGTCTTTTTATTCACAAAGCATCCTTTTGTTAACAGTAAATTTTAAATAGGCACCAATTACTAAACAAAGTTTGCAAATATGGGCGAACAACTCATCAGCCTCTACACGTACTCTATTAAACGATGCTACTATTAGCCGCGTTCTAATAGCAAACAGAGGATTGATCTTAAGTGACCCCACCCGCAGGTAAACCTGGTCGTGTTCTTGGCGTATTTACGCTTTCAATGATCAGTGTTTCAGCCATTATTGCATTACGGAATTTACCTACCTTAGCTAAAAATGGATTTTCCGTTGTTTTTATCTTGGCGATAGCCTCTTTGCTATTTTTCATTCCTGTTGCCCTTTGCTGCGCTGAACTAGCTTCTGGCTGGCCCAAAAAGGGGGGCGTTTATGCTTGGGTGAAAGAAGCGTTTGGAGAAAATTCTGGCGCATTAGCTGTTTGGCTAGAATGGATTGAGAGTGTAGTTTGGTTGCCAACTGTTTTGTCCTTTATTGCGGCAAGTATTGCTTATGTGATTAACCCTGCGCTGGTTGAGCATCGCTATTTTATGCTGCTTGTGATGTTAGCTGTTCTTTGGTCTGGCACCTTTCTGAATTTTTTAGGGACGCAAACATCTGGTTGGGTAAGTACCATCGGAATCATTGCTGGCAGTATCCTACCAGGACTTGCCATTATCGCATTGGGTAGCTACTGGTTATTAGATGCTCAGCCAAGTCATATTGAATTCTCACTCCAAACCTTAATGCCAGATTTCTCTTTTTCCTCATTTTCTTATTTTACGGTAGTTGCCTTAGGTTTTGCAGGAATAGAAGTCGCCGCATTTTACGTGCAAGATACCAAGCAGCCACAGCGAACATTCCCCAAGGCAACTTTTATTGCGGCACTGATTATTATTGTCATTTATGTATTAGGCGCTTTGTCCATAGCCGTTGTGGTTCCTAAACAAGATCTGAACCTATCTGCTGGCATGATGCAAGCGATGAAGACATTTTTTGGCTTTTTACATATCCCCTGGGCTGTTCCCTTGTTTGCTTTATTTTCTGTTATCGGCGGATTAGCACTGTTAAATACCTGGATTTTAGGCCCTAGCAAAGGTCTACTCACCAGTGCCCAGCAAGATCATTTACCAAGCTTCGCCAAATATACGAATCGTTTTGGCTCGCCCGTTGCCATTTTGTTAATGCAGGCAGTGATTGGGACATTTTTGATCAGTATGAATTTATTTATTCCAACGATGAATCAGTTTTATTGGATCTTTCAAACCCAAGCAGCTCAACTTATATTAATGATGTATTTTTTGATTTTCCTGAGTGTTATTAAATTACGCTACACACAACCCGATACTCCTAGGGTTTTCAAAATCCCTGGCGGTAAAGTTGGTTTATGGTTAATTGCAGGCACCGGTGCGCTATTTTGCATAGCAGCCTTTTGCCTGGGCTTTATTCCACCAGAGGAATATAAGTTTATCGATAGCCGAACTTACTTTATCGTGCTGTTGAGTGGCATTATTATATTTAGTGTCCCACCATTTATTTGGCGCTCAAAAAAGAAAGCCACTTTGTCTTAAGTTCTGCGAAAAATTCATTTAGTGAAGTAATAGTAAATGACTCCTGTACAAGTTAAAGTATATTTAGAAAAAATCAAATTTAACGGCATAGCAACACCAACTGTTGAAAATTTAATCAAGATTGTTGAAGGCCATATCTTCACGTTTCCCTTTGAAACAATTGATCTGCATGACACTACATTAGATAACATCAATAATCGTGGCATTACCTATGATTTTGATAAGCTGTTTGATAGGGCTATCAAACATAATCGTGGCGGCCACTGTGCTGTGTTGAATTTATTGTTGCTTAAAGCGCTCAAAGCTATTGGTTTTGATGTGATTCCTATCCTGCCTGACACATTATGGCAAATAGATGATACAAGTCCCCCATCTTCTCATTGCGCCTGCATCGTAACTATCGCAGGAGAACACTATTTGGTTGATGCAGGATTTGGTGGTGTCGGCTTACTATCACCAATACCGCTAAAGGTCGGTGAATACAAACAATATTCCGAAGAGTTTCGCATTGTTGAAGGTAAAAAGCACGAGTTCGAAATTCACATTTTGAATAAAAATCAATGGGAATGCTTATATGGCTTTAATAATCAGCCATCAACAATCCAAGCATTTTCTCATGTGAATCAGATACAAAGTTCACCGCGCGATCCCGAGTGTTCATTTAGCAATGTACTATTGTGCACCATGCCAGTAAAAATTGATAACGCTCATAATGGGCGAATGAGATTATTCAATACCACTTTTAAAACTTATAATGACGATTATCTTGAAACCTCTCAACGTGTTGATAGCCAACAAAAATTTCACAAGATCTTAAAAGAAAAATTTGGCATTGATCTCAAAGGCCATCACTTAAGAATGTCTACACGACAACAAAATGAGTTTTTAAAGGCGC
>JBFXKR010000423.1:0-2584 GCA_050173595.1 Candidatus Berkiella sp. | reverse complement strand
GAGTGCACCTTGTTGGCATCAAAAGGAAAATTTTCTTTAATTTTACCTTCATTGAGTTCGTTATAAATGGTTTTTAATGGCCGTTCGCACTTATCCCAATTATCGATTGCTTGCTGGAAAGTCATGGCAATATCAGGTACTTTGGTTGCCAATGTCAGATCTTGGGAAACCACTATCAGCTGTCCATCACGCTGATTGGTTTTTAAGGTTGCTAATTTCATTACAATACTCCTCGGCGCATTTGATCTCTTTCGATGGCTAAAAACAGGGCACGGAAATTTCCTTCGCCAAAGCCTTCGTTGCCTTTTCGTTGGATGATTTCAAAAAAGATGGGGCCAATCACATTCTCGGTAAAGATTTGCAACAAGATCTTTTCTTCATTGTTAATGACTTCACCATCTATCAGAATTTGGTTTTTTTGCATTCTGGCAATATCTTCATGATGGCCTTTGACTCTATCACGAATCATTTCATAGTAAGTATCAGGCGTTGAGAGGAAGTTAAGCCCTCGTGTGCGCAGCTTTTCAATGGTGCCATAAATATGTGCTGTGGTTAAGGCAATATGCTGGATCCCTTCTCCTTTATATTCATTAAGATATTCGGTAATTTGGGATTTATCATCTTTGGATTCGTTTAACGGTATTTTAATTTTGCCGCAAGGGCTTGAGAGTGCATAGCTAACCAGCCCCGTCTTTTCGCCAGTGATATCAAAGTATCGAATTTCAAAAAAATTAAATATATCTTTGTAAAAATGAGCCCATTTATCCATTTCACCTTGGTAAACATTATGGGTGAGATGATCAATGACTTCTAAACCTTCACCTTCTGGTTGTTGATTCACATTAGGCAACGCAATAAAGTCGGTATCATAGATAGTCTCGGTTTGATATTTATCAACAAAATAGAGCAAACTATCGCCAATGCCATAAATAGCAGGGATGGCTAATTCGCCTGGCCCAATGGTGCCATCAAGATATGGTTTTGCTCCTTTTGAAATAGCCATATCAAAGGCTTTTTGAGCATCTTTAGTTCTAAAAGCCATGGCACAAGCACAAGGGCCGTGCGCTTTGCTAAATTCAGCAGCGTGGGTATTAGGCTCTTCATTAATAATAAAATTGATTTGTCCTTGTCTGAATAAAGTGACATTTTTTGAGCGGTGTTTTGCGATTTTGCTAAAGCCCATTTTGATAAAGGTTTGTGCTAGCGCATCAGGAGTAGGTGAAGCAAACTCCACAAATTCAAATCCGTCTAGTGCCATGGGATTATCATGTACGGTTTGCGTTTTGGTTTGTTGATTCATCTTGTTCTCCTTACAAATTCTATTCGGCTAACTTTTTATAAAAAGTCTCACAGCATACCCTAGTCCAAAGTTGTGCTTGTGCCAAGAGATTACTGTAAAAAGACAAAATGATGCAAAGCATGGTTCCAAAGGCAGCACTATTTTGTTACTTTACAAAGCATTTTGTTTTTTGCCATACCTTAAACTTAAGGAGATTGACACTTGGCTGGAATACAAATCAATAAAGTATTCGGTGGTGCGATGTTGGTGTCAGGCACCTGTATTGGCGCTGGTATGTTAGCGCTGCCCGTGTCAACTGCAGCAGGTGGGTTTTTTCCTTCTGCTATTTTATTTGTTTTTTGTTGGTTCATGATGTTGCTGAGTGCATTTTTAATGCTAGAAGTCTCTCTTTGGTATCCGCAAGAAACCAATTTGATCACCATGGCCAAATCTACCTTAGGTAAATCAGGTGAGATCATTGCTTGGATTACCTATGTATTATTTCTTTATGCTTTAATGACAGCCTACACTTCTGGGGCCGCTGGGATCATTGGCAAAATATTAGGCACGATAGGTTTTGATGAGTCGATGGGGGTATGGGTAACCGTCGTCATTTTTGCCAGCATTGTTTATTTTGGAGCGCGTTCAGTAGATTGGGCTAACCGTTTTATGATGATAGGCTTGATTTGTGCCTATGTTATTTTGGTTTCAAAAGTAGTGCCAAAAGTTTCAATGGACTTATTAGGTGATGGCCAAGCCAAATATTTATGGACTACGGGTCCTTTATTAGTTACCTCCTTTGGATTTCACCTGTTGATTCCAAGTTTAAAGAACTATCTTAATAGTGATGTCAAAGCGCTTAAATATGCGATTTTTTTTGGCAGTTTAATTCCTTTAGTCGTTTATTTATTGTGGGAAGTGTTGATACTTGGCGTGATCCCCACAAAGGGTGAGCAGGGACTGGTTGCTATTTTAAACACAGAGCATAATACCGGTAAGCAAGCGGTCATTGAGTTGACGCAACTTTTAAGCCATTTGTTGAAAAATCCGCAAATAACCATGTTAACCAGCTTCTTTGGGCTATGTGCCATGTTAACCTCATTCATTGGCGTTGCCTTAGGTTTGTTTGATTTTTTTGCCGATGGTTTTCATATTTCTAAAACGGCTAAAGGAAAGTTTACGCTCGCCGCTTTAACTTTTTTGCCGCCTTTATTAATGGCTTTATTTTATCCAAGATTCATCACAGCATTGCATTATGCAGGATTTTTTGCCGCTATTTTATTAGTTATCTACCCCGCCATGATG
>JBFXKR010000422.1:0-2596 GCA_050173595.1 Candidatus Berkiella sp. | reverse complement strand
CGAAGTCCCTTGATAAAGATGATCTGAAACATTTAATCAAAATGTTTTGCATTTCTCATGGTGAGAGTAAAATCGGACCTATCGAATATGCATTGAAAAATTGTCGTTTTGTGATTAATGGATATTTATCGCGTGCTTTTTCAAATATTTCCAGTGAAGTTTTAAATGCTCTGGCAGCAAGTCAAACAGCGCCTGTTGGCACAAATCGCTCAACATCAACTACCGTCTCAAGTACAGTTTCTGCTACGAGAAGCACTTATACACCTTCTCTTACAAAAGCATACCCTACCTACCAAAAATCTATGGAAATAGCTAAAGATCTAAAAAATGGCTATCCTTTATTAGCAAAAAGTGCATTTTTAGATAATAAAGATTATTACCTTGGGTGTGGTCAGTGCTATTTACCTGATATTTTAAAAGGTGCCATTGAAGGTAATCAAATAGAGTTTATGGATTTATTTCTCAAAGAGATATCCATTTTATCCTACAATGAAATGGAGGCATTATCTGACAAGTTTGAGAAATTAGACGGTGTTAATGGAAATGACCCTTATGAATATGCAATGTCTCTTTATAAATACCGCATTGCCGATCGCCTAAAGTCTGCAGAGCAAGCGGCTAAAAAAGTGGCATATCGTTAAATTATGATGGCAAAGGACTGCCATTATTATCTTCGCTTTGAATCTCGTGTTTTAAAGACAATATCCACAACACCATTAGGCGAAAAAATCTAAGATATCTATTTGAGTTGCTTAATATTTATAATGGCTTAACTACGCTTTTAATCTTCATGGTAGTATTCAAAATTCGGCAACTTCCAATGCCATCTTATTGCGGCTAAGCGTAGGCCAAAAGTTAAAAACAAAGTCAAGATTTCAGTGAGTAAAAAATTAATATGAAGGAGATTAATTATTTGGTATATGATGGAACCCAATATAGCCACAACAGCATATAATTCCTTTCTGAACACAAGTGGAATGTCATTGCATAATATATCTCGAAGCATGCCACCGCCTATTCCTGTTGTCATGGCAATGACGACAATAATCACGGGATGTAATCCTAAATCTAAACCACGCTCTGTTGCAACAATACTAAAAGCTGCTAAACCAAGCGCATCTAAAACAAGAAACAACATATACCCTTTCTTAATATAGTTCGCTGCAAAAATTGTTACAATAGCAGCTGATATGGTGTATAAAAGGTAAGTAGGCTCTTTAATCCAAAGCAAAGGATAGTTGCCAATTAAAATGTCTCTCAACGTACCCCCACCAAGACCTGCAACAGTTGCAATCAAGATGACGCCGAAAAAATCCATATGCTTTCGACCTGCAGACAAGGCACCACTCATGGCCTCGACCACAATCCCAACAAGGAACAAAATGTAAATAAAATTCATATAACCATTTTCCATTTGGTTTTAGCATGCTTCTTGATAGTATAACACGTAAATATGTTCAGAGACTTCTTAGTTACCCATTGAATTATATGTTTTAAAGGCTATTTCTACGACACCATTAGGATCAAACATATCTAGAAAATGTTTAAATAGCACAGCCCTATCTTGGTTGTCCCTTGCGTTTAAGAGCAATTCTTGTGCATAAACAGCAATATCTTCAACAATACGTTCATGTCGATAATAAGCTAAAAGCTCATTATTTATCTCCTCATTGCCATATCCTTGGTAAAATAAAGCAACTTCATCTGGTTTATTCCAAACATTGGCTACACCACCACCAATAAACATCAAATCACGCTCTTTGGGTGCTAAAATTGGCTCATCCCAATCTATGATATAAATATTGTCTCTTTTATCTATTAAAACATTACCCCCATGAATGTCTGAATGACAAAGTACACATCGATGTGATTGGCTTTTAAGTTTATGGGCAAGATGATGCGCCGTATCAACAAGGTTTCTAATGACGGTGTGGTTTTGTTTGAAAAATGAAAGCATTTCCCTTTTGATGTCATCTGAGGATGAAGGATTTGTTTGCACATGAGAAATAATTGATTCAACACTGTTTCGCCAATGTGCACTAAAGTTTTCTCGCCTAATTTTATCTTTTAGTGATAATGGTATAAGTGCTTCATGCACTTTTCTTAAAGTTTTGCCAAGTTCAATCCATTGCTTTTGACTAAGATTTTGCTTAAAACCATCTTGCCCCTCAATAAAAGGGTAAACAATCAGCGTAAAACCATCCATGAGCAAAGTAGCTTTACCTTGAATAGTATTTATCGGTGTAATCACATGGTGAATACCTGCTTCATATAAATGTTTTGTGAGTAAAGCCCCAAAGTCATGATGCTGTCCATATTTTAATTTTACAAAATAGCTTTGATTATCTAGTGTTTGCGCTTTATATACTGAGGCGTTGATATCTGCTCCCAAAGGGAGCATTTCTAAAGATGTTGTTATTATTCCAAACTCACGATTGAGGCAGTCGATAATGTGTTGATTAGAAAATGCCTTTTCATTAGTACTCATAGCTTGCTCTCATAAATTAGCCTATGGCAAAGGTATGATCATTGGTTAGTTTAGAAAGTTGAGGTAGTTTACCATTCACTAAAAACAAATTTATATCAAATTTCTCAA
>JBFXKR010000421.1:0-2601 GCA_050173595.1 Candidatus Berkiella sp. | reverse complement strand
GCAAAAAATTTACTGCTTGAGATTGTGATTTACCAATCTTGAGTAGTTTTTGACTTAAATCTAATCCAATGCAATCAAAACCACGCTGCTGTAATAGCTGGGTAAACACGCCAGAGCCACACCCCATATCAACAATATGTGCACCATGCTTTAATTGTAAAGCGTGCACAACAGTATTGATAATTTTTTGATTTGCCTCGTCAGTGAAAACATTATATTCATGCTCATTGGCTAGGTTATCAAAAAATGCAATCTCTTGTTGCTTATTTTGTAGCACGTTGGAATAGGCCCTTTACATTCATTTTTTATTGACTTCTTGGTTTAGGAACAAATACAGTTGGCTTGATGGATTGTAACACTTCATCTTTTGTGACTTTGTCTCTATTTCTACTCATGTAATTACAAAATGAAATTAGCTGTCCCTTTGCGCAAGGCGGAATATGTTGAAAATGTTGTGAATCTGGTTTTGGTCTATCTGAATCTGATTCACACTCTAATAATCTTTTGCTCGTATTGGTGAGCTTTAAGGGTTCTTGCAAATTACTAAACTCAGTTGCCAAATGACTTAATTCCTGCGTTGCTTTTTGGGTCGTTTGCTTTTTTTGCAGGTCGCGTTCAGATCTTTTATACAAACCATTACAGATGTGCTTAATTCGAAATATTAAAGAACCCCACAAAATTTCTAAATTAAACCAACTTTTGTTTTGCTTAAAACCAGCTGTTAGATGTTGTGAGCCTGCTTGTATTTTTTCACATTCATGCTGTAAAGCATTCGTTTCATTGATCTGTTGTTCTCTTGCGAATTTGCTTAAAGAATACCATCTACTTTGCGCAATCTTTACTTGCACTTTTAGCATTTCGCTAGATCTATCTAAATAGCGCGTTGCTTTAATAACTGCGGTATCAATTAATTTTTGTTCTCTGTCGTTTTTGCTAGGAGAAGAGGGTGCACCACTAATAATATTTCCTATCGTCCATGTTTTAAAATCAACAGGTAGTTCACGTTTGATATCTTTGAGCCTAGTAACTGAACCTTGAACATTTTGCACAGCGACATTGTTTATCCAACCTAAAATTCGAGAAGCATCCGTTGCCTGATTGTGTGTATTTTGTTGTGTTTTCAGATATCTTAAGTATTCATTTAAGAAATTTATAGTTTGATCAACGTAGGCAGTTACTGCTTCAAGTTCAATTTTCATTGCCTGTACCTCAAGTGAGCATTACATCCGAAATAAAGTTAATAAACTGCCATTCGTTAACCGTCTATGATTTGCAGATCATTAATAGGTAGTTTTATAAATTAGGATAGCTTATTAACGTGTAGATGATACGCTGCCATAGGTCAGCGCATCAATAGTCTTTTTTGTTCTATACCAGAAAAATTAGAAAGTTTTGTATTTTCTTGGGACAGGGCCCTCATGATTTCCTTGTGGATCAACAAAGGCATAAAACCGCTCTTGTCCGGTTAAATGTCGTTTGGCCCGCGGTGATTTATACCAAGTGACAAACTCTTTTGGATCATCCATATGTCCGCCGCCAGTCATTTTGGCATTACTCAAATCAACTAATTTCCCTGTTAAATCTTCAATCAACGCTTTATTGCCCTTTTTCTTGGCGGCTTTTAAGTTTTCGGCCAATTGCTGTTTAGTGGCATGATATTTATTTAAATGAAAATGCTTTGAGTCAGGATATAAAATTACCCTATCATGACTTGGCTCTGCGGATTTCACTTTACGGCGTCCAAGCAATGTGGAAAACTTTTTCTTGGGTTGTTTAATCACGGTGTGGCTTTTATTTTCAAATGGAATTTCATCATATTTTTTAGCCGCTTTTAGCTCCCACCCACCATAACGCATCGTGCCTATCATGATGCTCTCTAATAGATTTCCTACTGTCTTATCATAAAGTCCATGGGTAGCACTCCAGCGTGTACTTAAAGCTGCAATCATCCAAAACGCCGTAAGATTAAGTAACGATATTGGCGTTAATGCGGCAATAGCCACAGCAGCTACTGTCATTAAAACAATTGTTGCTGTATTAACAATGCGCCTACGACTATTTTTGCGTTTAAAATATAGCGCTGTAGAGGTATCAATAAGGTTTGCAAATGATCTGTCATTGTAAAATTTAATCGATTTATGTTTTTGAATGAGATCTGCAACAGAAAATGTCGCAATTGCACCACATAGGGAATGTCCATAGCATTTAATATGCTCTGGCTTAACACCTTTATCTAGCAAGCGCTGCACTTGAAAGGCATAATCGTTAATTAAATCATGCTCGCAATATACTTGCCCCACACTATGGGCAACTCCTCTAAAATTGAAACTGATAATTCTTTTATTGAGATTGAGGGCATCAGTGGCAAGACGGTCAAGATAAAATTCATAACAATCACTTCTACCCCAGCCATATATCACATATTCTTTTGGATTTTTACCGTGAGCTTTTATTTCAATGGTATCCAGAGTCACTTCGTGAGGCCTTTTTAGCAACGCTCTATTAATATCGACGCTTTCTGTGGGAGTGTTTTTTTTCTTCTCATTATTTTTAGCAATAAACTCAGGCCATAGCCTATTTAATCTTTCAACTTCTTTTTGA
>JBFXKR010000420.1:0-2604 GCA_050173595.1 Candidatus Berkiella sp. | reverse complement strand
GCAACTCAAGATATGTAAAGGCGAACCAAAAGAGCAGTCTCAAATCATAGCAATGCTAAATACGCTTGATAAAGAAATCGGATTTATTTTTAGAGAAAGCCAAAGAAGAGATAAACATTATCATGAAATGGCGAAACATCAAGAAAGAAGATTACTTGTGAAGAAATTGGTGGCAGCAAATGCACAACCTCAAAGCCAAGCTAAAGTCGCAAACACACCCGCCTTGGTGCATTTAAAGCAGTTTTTAAAAGCTAATTATGATCCAAATAAGTCTTTGGAAGAAAATATAAAGCGTTTTTTCCAAGATCCTTATATAAAAGGGATGTTACATTTAGGTGGCCCAATAGGCGGCATTGAAAAACTTAATGATCCGCATGCTGTATGGATATTTAAGCCCGATACAGAAAATGATTATAATGGTCCAGGGGTTTATAACCAAGAAATTATAGATTATTACGTTCAACAATTAAAACTAATGGTTGAAGCAGAAGCACAACATCCTGGTAGCTATCCACTTTATAATGCGATGGGAGGAAACCTGTGTGTTGGAAATGATATTATCCGAGAGCTTTCCTCACTATTAAACTTTAAAGAATATGGCGCTTTATTTCGCTTATTTTCAGATGACTTTAACTATCCTGATGCCCAAAGCTTTCGCGAGGATATTTATGATAGAAAACATTTAGTTGACGATGGTCCAGATTTTCATAAACGCGGCATGGCATGTGCACTCTCTCCCTTTCAGGCAATGCAAGAAGAAAGTGCTTTAGATTTTTGGAGCCACAACAGAAATGTACAAGGCTTTAATCGATGGGAGAAAGAGATATTACCTAAACTAAAAGAAATCGTAACGGATCCTAAAGACATAGAAGAACTTAAGAGAAGACATGAGGAATTGATTCAACTTAGCCAGCAAATTGGCGCAAGAATGCATCAATTTTTAATCCCTAAGGAAGAAGTAGATAAATACACTTGGATTAGTGGCGCCTATGGCTTTCAAGTACCCGCTGCGATGCGAGGCGGTGAAACTACCCATCATTTAAGTAATGCGATGGATTATTATGTATCATCACCTGAGGGATTCATTCAAGATACGGAGCAAAAAAGAAAAGCCTATTTTGAGCATAACCAAGATCCCCACTTTCAAGCTAAAAAGGGAAAAGTTTATGATACTTCTTATAGTGAGAAACGCGATAGAGAACGCCACTTAGCCCAACTACAAGCAAGATTATATTTACATCCTGATTTATTTGAACCAGGCAAAATGGAAGTAAATACATACTATTCAGGAAACCCACCACCTCAATTGGTAGCAGAATATAACCTAAAAGTGCGGCAGTTTTCTCAAAGACTGGCTGGCATTATTATCGAAGCTAAAGATCAAAACCGCTTACAAGCACAAAAAGCGCCACATGACCTTTTACAAACGATTATCCCCTTACGAGATTTAAAAAATGCCCCCAATACAAAACTTGAAGCTGCAAAACAAAAACTTCAAGAACTGGTGGATTTAGGGGTTATTGACTTACCCTCTGAGGTTCAGGGTTCTGATTTATATAAAGCCATTTCACGCATCACTCAAATGAGTCCAATGCCTTCTAATTACATTAGCTTGATTTCAAGTGAATTAACTAAACAATCAAAATCAACCGATGATAAACGAAATCAATTATCAGCTTGTTTTTACTATGCTATTGCAAATGGCGATGTTAAAACATTTGAGGCTTTAATGAGCTACTATCAAAGCGCTGAATATGATTATAAAAAATTTCCAATTGATTTTGATAACCTAAGCAATGGCTCAGAAAATGCCAGTGCTATGGTGTTAGCATGTAAAAATAATAGAACTGATATGATTAATAAATTAATTAGCATAAGAAATGATAGCTTTTGGAGCAAGTGGGCTTGGAACATTATAACGAGCGAACAACCCAGCGTTAATATTAGACGCACCGCTACCGAGAGTGAAACAGCTAACCAGCCTCTGCACTATTTAGCACAACATGCCAATGTTGAAGCTTTTAAGCAAATGATTGAGTCCATGATCAAAAGCAGAAATTTACCGTCATATTTCTACAACCAAGGCGTTACACTCAATGCAAATAATAATACCCCATTGCACATTCTTGCAATGAACCAGCCTAATGTTCAACATAATAGATTAGAAATACTACGTTATTTGCTAGCGGACAACAAGGGCGCCTTTGACACACTTTTTGGAAATAATGCTATCCTTACGCCAAATAATCAAGGCATATCGCCTATCATGATGGCTGCTTTAAGCCAAAACCCACAAGCAATTAAATTATTTGCTCAAAATTGCGGCTTATCTAACAATCAAACGCAGATTTATTTGTGGATCTCTCAAGATCCAGCGCAAAGATTACCTCAGGTCCTAAATGAAATAAATGAATATGGTACTATACCAGGATTTGTTCCAAGAGGATGGAAAGTTCCAAGTGAAATTATTGACAACAAACGTGATCTAGATGAACCATCATTAAACCCGCCAAGCAAAATATCAGCACTTATCACACAATTTAATGAAGCGCTTAATAAAGCATCTAATAAAGAGGCCATTCATAGCGCATATGAAGAGATCGG
>JBFXKR010000419.1:0-2606 GCA_050173595.1 Candidatus Berkiella sp. | reverse complement strand
AATAGATGGTGCGATTGCAGGCCCGCGCGTTCTAGAGCATATGGTTGATACAGTGATTTACTTTGAAGGTGAAAAAGATAGTCGTTTTCGTATGGTGCGCGCTATTAAAAACCGTTTTGGCGCGGTGAATGAGCTGGGCATTTTCGCAATGACCGATAAAGGATTAAAAGGTGTGAGTAATCCATCGGCAATATTTTTATCGCGCAATCGTTTTCCTGCGCCAGGGACCATTGTGATGGTCACCTGGGAAGGTTCGCGGCCTTTATTGATTGAAATTCAAGCGTTAGTCGATGATAGCCATGGGATCCCACGACGTGTGACAGTGGGATATGATCATAATCGTTTAGCATTATTGTTAGCGGTGTTAAGTCGCCACGCGGGCGTTACCATGCATCAAATGGATGTGTTTTTGAATGTGGTGGGCGGTGTTCGCATACTTGAAACAGGCGCCGATTTGGCAATCTTGGTGGCCGTAATTTCAAGTTATCGCAACAAAATCATTGATAATGCTTGTGCTTTTTTTGGTGAGGTCGGTTTAGGGGGAGAATTGCGCCCAGTGCCTGGTGGTCAAGAAAGAATTCAAGAAGCTGCCAAGCATGGATTTAAAAAAATTATTGTGCCAAAAGCCAATGCGCCAAGGCAAAAGCTCGAGGATATTGAAGTGATTGCAGCCAATTCACTGAGCGAGGCGCTTGCTAATATTGGCTAGCCAGATGCAAGCTCATCGGGTTTTTGATGATCGATGGATGAAGTATATTTTTGCATTAAAGCACTTAACACCGGTGCTTTAATCGGCTTGGTGATAAAATCATTCATACCTGCTTCAAGGCACTTGTCTTTGTCTGATTTCATGGCATTCGCGGTAAGCGCAACAATAATCAAATCTTGTTTTTTCTTATTTTTACGTAAGATGCGGGTAGTTTCAAAGCCATCTAGTTCTGGCATTTGGCAATCCATCAACACAATATCAAAATCAATTACTTCAATGGCCTCAATGGCTTCATTGCCGTTACTGGCACCATGCACAGAATAACCCATTTTTTCAAGCATTTTGATGGTGACTTGTTGGCTAATCAGGTTATCATCTACCACTAAAACATGAATATTTTTTGCATTTTTCGCTGGGATAATTTCATCTATCATCATCGGATTATGAACAAGATCCACTTTTTCCCCTAGGGCTTCTAATAAAGCATTGTAAACTTGATCCTCTTTGAAAGGGATTGCAAAAAGCGCGTTAAAATCGATATCGACTTGACTTGCGAGTGTCTTTTTATCATGCTCTTTAGAAATGAAAATTAAAGGCGTTGCATGCAATTGTAAATGTTTTTTAAGCGCATTGATAAACTCATTGGATGCAAGTTTATGATTGATGGCAATAATATCAAAATAGTGCTGATTTTTTTCTGCTTGCTCTAAACAAGAAAGGGTAAGCTCGACATTTTTGGTATGTTTGAGCAAACATCCCCATGTTGGTAAGATAGTCGTTAAGAAAGCCAAAGCAATCGGATCATTTTCTAATATCAGTATCGATTTGCCTTTGAGTTTTTCTGAGAAACTCACCACGGGCGCGTTTAGATCTTTACCTAATGTGAGGGTGAACCAGAAAGTAGAGCCATAACCTGGGGTACTTTCAACACCAATTTCACCGCCCATGATTTCAGAAAGTTTCTTTGAAATGGCAAGTCCTAAACCTGTGCCGCCATATTGACGTGTTGTTGAGGTATCGACCTGAGAAAACGCTTTGAATAACCGATCTAGTTTATCAGGCGCGATCCCGATACCAGAATCTTCCACCATGACTTTTAACTTTACTTCATTCGGCGCATCATTTACCAGATTCACCATGATTTTAATGTGACCATGGGCGGTAAATTTAATCGCATTACCTACCAAATTTAGTAAAATTTGTCGAACACGACTAGGATCACCTAGCAATTGATAAGGCACATTTGGAGAAACGATACAGCCAAAGCTTAATTTTTTTTCATTAATTTTGTAATTTAAAATATCAACCACATCATCACTTATTTGACGTATGCTAAAGGGAATTTTCTCAACCTCTAATTTGCCAGATTCAATTTTAGAGAGATCTAGAATTTCATTGATTAAATCTAGTAACGCTTCTCCTGAAAGTTGCATGATTTCAACATATTTACGTTGCTCTTCATCTAAGGGCGTGTTTTTGAGTAAACTGGCGGTGCCGATTATGCCGCTCATGGGCGTTCGGATCTCATGCGAAACGTTCGCTAAAAATCGCGATTTCTCAAGATTCGCTTCTTCTGCTTTTTGGCTGGCCTGCTCTAGTTCTAGCGTTCTTTCTTTTACTTTATGATCAAGTTCAACCGTAGAGGCTTCTAGCTGTTCATGTATTTGATGTAAGTTTCGAATCATTATTTTAAGCGCTTGGCCCAGCAATCCAAATTCTTTTTCATTTGGCGCTGGAAACTCAATGTCGGTACCTCCTGCGCTGATTTTATTGGTTAACCGAATCAAGTCCATGATTGGTTTGGTAAAATGGTTAGATAAAATTCTTGCAAGCACCAACCCGATAGATAAACATACCCCTAAAACAAATAAATTGGTAAATAAGGTTGTTCGAATGG
>JBFXKR010000418.1:0-2608 GCA_050173595.1 Candidatus Berkiella sp. | reverse complement strand
ACGTTGAGATGGGTTCATTGGGGTCTGAGGCTGAGAAAATTGCACATTCGTTACTAGCGCTGTATCAGATGTGCTTTTTGGTGCATCAACAACATCAACTTTATTTCCTTTTGATTCAATAGGACGTCTATCCAAACAAAGTATATCTTCTAAGTATTGCTCTACAGTTTGATTATCAATCTTCTGATTATCTTTAAGTTCCATACCATTGTGATTTTGTATAATGAAGTTTGTAATATCCTCAACATATAAAAGAGATGATTCAGTATCAGGAATATCCGCAAAGTTGTTCCAGTCTTTACCCAACTTTCTACCTAAATCTTTAGCATATTCATCAAGAAACTCACTCATGGCGGTATCTAGTTTCTTTATTTCTGTGCTCTCGCTGATCCATTTATCTATGCCTTCCATTCTGCTGTCTATACACAGTCCGGTTGGCATGTTTTTAAACCATGTTTCAGTGATCCCTTTCTCTGTTATATATTCAAATGCAGCTTTAAATCGTTCATGCAAATTGGATATGGAGTCTTCAATGCTTACTTGAGTGAATTTTGGATCGTTGGGATCATAATATTCTATATGGTAGGGAACGCTATCATTATGTAGATATAATAGGCTTGTTCCACCTGAGTTTCTTTGGTATTCTTGGCGAATCCATGCCAAGTACTTCTCCCTATTATTATGCAAATCTTTTAAGGCACCAAATGTTTTTTCAAAATCATTAATAGAAGTGCCAGTTAATTTACCTTTGTATTTATCAAATTCCTCTTGTACTTTCATGTACAATACATGTCGTTGAGCCCACTGTTTAGCTTCTTCAGGAATATTAGGTGAATTTTTTATTTTTTCGAGATTTTCATTTGTTAAAATCAATTTTGATATTTCATCATTTCCTTTATTTCTAATCGCTTCTATAATCGATAAACCATCATTAGATTTTTGTAGAATATCTACATTCGGATTGCTCAACAAAAGACGTATCATTTCAACATTTGTGCTATCAATAGCGTTATGCAATGGAGTTTTTCCATTCCTCTCCCTATTGTTAACATCATAATCACCTAAAAACAGAGTCTTTACACGATTAAAAAACCTTCCCACAAATGTTCGTTTTGTGGCAGCTGTTTTCTTATCTGAGATTTTTGCCAACAGCATCTTGGCAAATTGTAAATCTTGTTTTTCAACAGCATATTGTAGCGCTTTGTTTATCTTTTTGGGGTCATCAACCAAATCATTATAATTTTTAGATGGGCGATTTGCACGGAAACAATTTTGGTTATTTCTTAGCGACTCTGCTAACAGCGCATCGCTTTTAGCTGCATCATATACTTTGTCACCACGCATCAAAAGATCATATATTCTTGGAAATTTATTGCCATCTATATATTCAAGGGCAGTTTTACCTGCATTGTCTTTTATTTCTTTAGAGGCCCCACGTTCTAGTAAAAGCTTTACAAGTGTTGCATCCCCACTTTCAACGGCATGAAACAATGCTGATTTTCCTTGTAAATCAACTTGGTTTACATCAGCTTTGTTATTAAGAAGAATTTCTAATGCTTTTGCATCATTTTGCATAACTGCAGTAATGAGTGGAAATGTACCTTCAAACGGTCCTTTTTTTATTTTCGCATTAATTTTTCCGCCCATTTTAATAACTTTAGATAACAATGCGACATCTCCACACAGAACAGCTGCATTAACCATCGTTTCTTCTTCGGTATCTGCGCTTACCAATTTGACAGCGTTGGCAAGACTTAATAAATAGTTTGAAATGTCTACAGACTGCGCTTTTAATGCCTCCAGGAGTGCATTTTCGCCAGCTGCATTTTGCTTGAACACATCAGCTTTATGCTCAACTAATAACTTAACCATCGCCAAATTTCGAGATCTTGCTCCTGCTATTAAGGGGGTATCATTACACAAATTAGGGGCATCTATTTGGGCACCACTTTGTAATAACAGTCTAGCTGCCTCAACGTTACCAAAAGCTGCAGCATAAAAAAGAGGCGTTCTCATTTCTTCCTGATAATAGTGTTCTAATACCACCCCTTTAGGTGTATCAATAAGTCTGCTTTTATCTTCTCCAATTGAAGGAACCATACTTGATTTTCTTTCATCTTTAAAATTAACATTAACTTCTTCATCCTGAAGAAGCGCTTTGATTTTATCAACATTATTGTTTACTACAGCATCAATTAAGTCTTCGTGCTTCTTTTTAATTCTTGCTTGAGTTTCATTTTCCTGTACTAGCCTTTTTTGTTTTACTGAAGGATCTTGATCCGCCAAATATTCCCGCATCTCTTTTAACCAATCATCTATAGATACAATTTCGTGATCAATAAGATTAGCGTTTACTTCTATTACTTTTTGAACCCATTGAACGATTTGATCGTTTTTCTCTTTATCAGACATTTTAAGCTTTTCAATCTCTTGCACACTAAATTCTTTTCGCGTCAGCGGATTTTGTTTAGATGTTTCAAATAACTTTTCAATAGTTTCTCTGGAGAAATAAAACCCATTTCCATCTGTAACAGGATCGTTCAATAACGCATAGGATACTGGATCTAAGAAGTCATCAGGTATTGAAGCGCAAACGAGTTCAATGTGC
>JBFXKR010000417.1:0-2622 GCA_050173595.1 Candidatus Berkiella sp. | reverse complement strand
TGAGCGTGCATTACCTTTTATCGAAGATTTTGTTCCGACCATGACAGGCAAAGTAGAGTTTTATAGTGGTGAGCGTCCGTTGTTTGATCTTTATGGGGTAGAAGATGAAATTCAACGCGCTTTGCATCGAAAAGTACAACTTAAGTCTGGTGGGCATTTAGTATTTGATCAAACCGAAGCAATGACCACAATCGATGTTAACACTGGGGCATTTGTTGGGCATCGAAATTTAGAAGAAACCATTTTTAAAACGAACTTGGAAGCGGCAAGCACGATTGCGCGCCAGCTGAGAGTGCGCAATTTAGGTGGGATCATCATCATCGATTTTATCGATATGACCAACGAAGAGCATAAGCGCCAAGTGATTAGGGCTTTGGAAAAAGCATTGGCGCGTGATCATACTAAAAATAGCATCAGTGAAGTCTCAGCACTTGGTTTAGTTGAAATGACACGCAAAAGAACGCGTGAAAGCTTGGAACATGTATTGTGCGAACCTTGTATGGTCTGCTCCGCAAGAGGCATGATTAAGACCATCGAAACCGTCTGCAACGAAATCATCAGAGAAGTGATGCGAGCAGCACGTGCTTATGATACAAAAAGTTACCTGGTGTTGGCTTCGCAAGAAGTGGTTGACAGAATGTTAGATGAAGAGTCTGCCAGTGTTGCTCAATTAGAAGAAAAAATAGGGAAATCCATCAAATTTCAAGTTGAAAGTCTTTACACCCAAGAGCAATTTGATGTTGTATTGATGTAGAAGGGATGAATGAATTTTAAGTCTTTTTATAGCGTGTATAGGGTATTAGGCTGGACTAGCATTGTCATTGCAAGTGGTTTGCTAATTTTACGCTTTATAACACCCCTTATGACACCACGCGTGCCACAGTTATCGGATTGGGTAGCAAAAGAACTGCGCTATCCAACGCTAATTCAGGAAATTAAACTTAATTGGGATGGCCTATGCCCAGAGGTCAGTCTTTATAATGTGCAGATTTTAACGCAAAACAAGAAGACGACTGCATTACATGTACAAAAAATAAAACTGCGTTTAAATGTCTTCCAATTGCTTTTTAAGAGACTGCATGTAGAAGAGTTGATTCTCGACGGTGTTGTTGGGGGCGTAACATACAATCATCAAGATAAAAATCTTGCAATTACTAACCTAAATCAACTTAATTTTTCTCTACAAAGCCCGCAAAGCGATCTTTTTTTGCTAAAACGGTTATTGATTCTTAATAGCACAATTAAACTAGACACAGATCTTGGACAAAACTTTGCACTTTCTGGTTTAAATATGCTTTTTGAATCAGGGAGTCAGATCAAAGTACGTGCGCAAGCAATCTTGGATAACGAAAAAAAGGGCCATATTGAGCTTGATGTGGATTACCCTTATTTGAGTAATAAACCTAAGCGTTTTTATTGTCATTGGCAAAATGGCGATTTAAATCAATTGGCTAAACTCATTCCAAATAATGTCTATGCAATAAAACACCAGGATGCGGACATAAAATTATGGGGCGATATCGTAAAAAAGGATATTACCCTGCATGCCAGCTTGTCGTTAGACAATGCCCAAATTGAAGATACGATAAAAGAGCCACTCTTTTTTAATAATCTTTCAGGTGATTTGGTTGCCAAGTTGAACGCCTCGCAGTGGTCGTTAACATCGCATGATTTTAAAATTGTGCAAGATAATCAAAAAGAAAATATTCAATTTTCTTTAAAACACAGCCAACAGCAAAGTCAACCACAATGGGATATTTTGTTTAAAGATTTTGAGTTGGCAAAATGGCAACAACGGCTAGATGATTTAAACTTATTGCCACAAGGCACCTTTGATGATGAAAAGCTACAGGGTATAGCAGAGTATGGACATGTTATTTTAGAAGGTAGCAATAGTAAGTTTAAGCTGGTTCAGGGGGATGTGGTTTTATCACAAGCAGGCCTTAGTTCAAAGCGCTATCCTTCATTTTCGAACGCATATGGTGCTATCACACTCAATGCTAACGAAGGTAAAGCCCTGCTCCAAAGCGATGCGCTAAGCCTTGAGGCGAATCATTTCTATGAAAAACCTGTTTTGCTAGATCATCTTGCTTTAGTGATGAACTGGCAAACATCAGATGATGCCCTAACATTTTATGTCGATAATTTTCATGCTGATGTGCTCAATACACCTATACAAGGTGAAGCTAAAATTGCTTTTCAGAAAAATCTGGCATTGCCTGATGTTGATTTGCTCTTAGAAGTGGGTGAATCATCTGCTATGACAGCCTTATCGTTGCTACCTACAAAAGCAATTGACACAGATTTAACAACTTGGCTCAATGCGGCTATTAAAAAGGGAGAGCACCTAGGAACAACTTGTGTATTGCGAGGAAATTTAACAGATTTTCCATTTGATAATGGTGAAGGTACTTTTGAAGTTTATTCAGAGCTAGATAAGCTGCACTTTGAATATAATCCGCATTGGCCGGCTTTATTTGATCTAAAAGCGAATTTACATTTTCGTAATCGTGCGTTGTTTATTGGTGCAGAAAATGGCGCTATTGAGAACGGGAAGCTCATTGATGCTGATGCTGTTATTCCTGATCTGTTCAGTAAAATGCCAGAAGTCATTGTAGATAC
>JBFXKR010000416.1:0-2629 GCA_050173595.1 Candidatus Berkiella sp. | reverse complement strand
AGAATGCAACCATCTATATGGAATGCCTTAAGCAATATCAAGAAACAGGCAATGTTGAGTCATTAGAAAGAGGTCAAGCCCTTATCTCTGCGCAAGGCAACCTCTCTTTGGGTGATAGAGAGCGACTGTATGGCTATTTAGAAGGCAGCGGTAAAATAATTTTGCCAGAGCCTTACCCTTTACTATCACAACATTCCAAGTTAACCGGACTTGATGGTCAGAAAATGTCTAAATCGTATAACAATACGATTGCAATCCGTGAAGCACCAGAAAGTATAGAGAAGAAAATTCGTGTGATGCCAACGGATCCCGCGCGTGTTCGACGACAAGATCCCGGCGATCCTGAAAAATGCCCCGTGTGGCCATTGCATCATGTTTATTCAACGCCTGAACAACAATCATGGGTAATGCAAGGTTGCACAACGGCAGGGATTGGTTGTTTAGAGTGTAAAAAATGCGTGAGTGATAACATTATTGAAAGCTTAAAACCCATTCAAGAAAAAGCTTTAGAATATAAAAATAATATGCGTTTAGTAAAAGAGATAGTAAGAGAAGGCTGCGAGGCAGCCAGAGATGTCGCCGAAGAAACACTTGAAGAAGTAAGAGAAGTCATGGGGTTAGTACACCGTGACAAATAAAGAAACGTTAGATCAAGATGCGTCAAGCCAAGATGCGTCAAGCCAAGATGCGTCAAGCCAAGATGCGTCAAGTCAAGATGCGTCAAGTCACGATGCATTAAGTCTAGATACATCAAGCCAAGATACATCAAATCAAGATGTGATACCCAGCGAAGGTCATATTGATATCACAGAGCCTCAACAACAAATTGATGCAACAGTGCAATCAAGTGAGGAAGATGTTCTTGCAACTTATCAAGGTGTTTCTTTTACAAAATTGCCAGATGATCTTTATATTCCGCCCGATGCACTAGAGATTTTTTTAGATGCCTTTGAAGGGCCGCTTGATTTGTTATTGTACCTCATACGAAAGAACAATCTTGATATTCTGAACATACCTATTGCTGATATAACGCATCAGTACATTGAATATGTAGAATTAATGAAAGAAATTAGACTTGAACTTGCAGCAGATTATTTAGTGATGGCTGCAACACTTGCCGAAATTAAATCTAGAATGCTACTGCCGCGTTCACAAGAAGCTGAAGAAGAAGAAGATCCACGAGCTCAATTAGTTCGACGTTTGCAAGAATATGAACGTATCAAAAAAGCGGCAGAAGAATTAGAGCAATTGCCAAGGTTAGGCAGGGATATATTTAGTCATCAAATTTTTGTACCAGATTTAATTGTTCCCAAAGCAGTGCCTCAGGTTGAGTTGTCAGAATTACTAAGTGCCTTTTTAGATATTTTGAAACGCTCAGAGTTACTTGCCACTCATAAGGTTTCTAGGGAAGCACTCTCTGTAAGAGAGCGTATGAGTACGATTTTAGAAATGGTCAATGAGAGAAAATTTGTTGAATTTTATGAATGTTTTGATCTCAGCGAAGGGCGTCTTGGTGTCGTTGTCTGCTTTTTAGCAATTTTAGAACTTTTAAAAATCGGATTAATTGATATTGTCCAAACTCAAGATTTTGGGCCAATTCATGTTACACAATGCAGTGTTGTGTACGAAGGACAAGCCACTAATGAAATTTTTGCTAGCAAGGATGAATCGAAAGATGCCTTACTAGTACAAGCTGATGAATACTAAGGCGACGATATATGAAGAAAAGTATTGATGAATTAGTGATCATAGTAGAAGGTTTACTTTTTGCGGCTAATGAACCGTTAACCGCCGAAGCGCTTGCAAAGTTGTTTATTGATGAAGTAAAACCCAAAGCGCAAGATATAAAGAAAGCGCTCACCCAAATTAAAAATCATTACCAAAATCGCGGCATTGAACTTCATGAGGTAGCCTCTGGCTTTCGTTTTCAAGTAACGCAAACAGTTGTGCCCTATATTGCGAAAACAATTGAAGAAAAACCGGCAAGATATTCTAGAGCACTTTTAGAAACCCTAGCCCTGATTGCTTATCGTCAACCGATTACACGTGGTGAAATCGAAGAGATCCGTGGTGTTGTTGTTAGTTCAAACATTGTTAAAACTTTAGACGAGCAGGGATGGATTAGAGTTGTGGGACATAAAGAAGTTCCCGGGAAACCTGCGTTATATGCAACAACAAAATCTTTTTTAGATCATTTTGGGTTAAAAAGTTTAGAAGACTTACCTCCCTTAGCACAGTTACAAGATTTTGATAGCTTGGTTCAAAATGTTCAAGAGGATTTATCGCCTTCAGACAAACAATTACCGCTTGATATAGAGCAAGATGCAAATGATGATGTAGATGAAACGGCATCCACACAACAGCTTGAGGCAGCACAAATAGACCAAGATGAGTCAAGCACGGATTCTATGCAAGATGAATCAGATGAAGAAGGGGTATTAGCAGAAGATCTTGATCAAGAGTACTTAGGCGATGAAGGTGAGTATGAAGACGAAGACGAAGACGAAGACGAAGACGAAGAATACTTAGAAGATGAAACCGACAACGATATGCTTGAAGAAGAAAGCAAAGAAGAAGCATTCGACGATATTTTAGATGAATTATTTGGTGAAAAGGATAAGACAGATGA
>JBFXKR010000415.1:0-2629 GCA_050173595.1 Candidatus Berkiella sp. | reverse complement strand
GTTAATATCTAAAAAACGCGAAGTTGTATAATTTGCCTCACTCCCTATCGCCTGTTTTAACATAGAAGGAATATGATCAGCGTTTTTGCCTTGATTGAAATCAACACGAACTCCCCAGTTTTCATTTTCATCTAAAGTAAACCTTATTGATTTTTGATCAATGCCCATCTTTACCAACGCTTTTGCGAAATCTCTAGCTGCTTTTTTTCCTGGGTCTATTTGATATGCAGCTAAAATCTCGATATCATCATCTGCAGACTCTGCAGTTTGAGTGCTAGGAATCAAGAGAGCAGGATCATCTATTTTAGTTACAATATCATTAAGTGCGTCTTGTATTTGTTTTTTTTGCTCATCGTTACCTTCTGGGATCTGAAATTCACTGATTAACTTTTTCAAATGTTCTTTAGTATTTGTTTGTGGTTGCTTGCGTGCTTCATTTAACTTCTTTATCAACTCCTCAAGTTCAGCTTCTATCATATGACCCATATTAATTTTGTCAGGGCCAAGATTCTGAAAACCTATAGCACCAATTTCTTTGGCTTCCTTAGCAATCTCAACAATCGCAAATTTAAAAGGATCAGTTTGATTTGTCGTGCCCTGAGTAGTCATCGTTCACCCTTTAAAGAATAACTTCATAATAAAGCTAAATCTGATGTTTATATTAATAAGACTATCAAAAGTGCTAAAAGTTCAACATCAATGCCGATGATGAAAAGCAGAAAAAACCACAACTATTAACGCGTTAATGTAAACATTTTGTTGCAATAAGCTGATTTTAAACCCAAAAGGTGTACTTACTCTAAAAATCTTCAATAGGGAACTTGTTATCTTAAATGGAGTCTTAAAATATATGTTCTATAGAACAGCTAGTAATATCTATAAATGACCTATGGATGGATAAAGGAGAGGATATAATGCTCTTATCTGCTATCCAAGAAAGACCACCCATTACCGAGCATATTCGGGGTTTAATAAAAACAGCCACAGATGATGAAAAATTCAGAAGCTTAGAATATGCCATTAACAACAAGAGTAAAGCATTATTGCGTTTGCTTGTTAAAAATGGTATCGACATCAATTTGCAAGACTTTGCAGGTCAAACTGTACTACATAAATGTATATTGTCTAATAATTTAGCTTTTGCACAAGAAACTGTGGCTTTAGGTGCAAGAGAAGAAACTAAAGACTTTTCATACGAAACACCACTTAATATAGCCTTAAGAGAAAAAAACACTGAGGCCATACGATTTTTATTAGGTAAACCTAATCTTCCTTTGAGCGAAATCAAACAGATGCCAGGCTATGGTGTCATCGATGATGTAAATTATGCCCAAAATGAAATTAACAATAAATTGATTGATTTTTTAGTGTTTCAAGGGAAAAGTGAAAAAGAAGCAAGAACCATCTTTTTAGATAATGAAGGAAATTGCAACGGCTGGTCATTTCTTGTTCAATATTACATCGGTTTAGAGAGTGAAGAAGAATTTTATGATATTTTAAAGTGCATCTCCCGCTGGGATCCCAAAAAGCAGCCTGATCCTTTCGATGTGAGGTTATCTGATTTTAAAGATGTTCCAGAAAAATTAGTTAAGAAATATCGATCACTTGGCAAACTCATGAACTTCACTATTAATGATTTGGCCTGGTTTCAACATGCACAAATACTAGCAAGTGAAACAAACATAAAACAGCAAGAAAGAATGAAACAGTGGCCCGCCATCATCGGCCCCCACGAGAAAATTGAATTAAAAAACATTTTTAATCTCAGCGGCAAGTCTTGCTCAACAGTAGAAGATATTAAAACTCAATTAGAATTTGCCAGAAGATGGCCAAACTCATGGATTGATATTGATGTATATAGAGAAAAAGGCGATCCTCACAAACAAAAAGGACATACCATCAGTGTTTATATTACCCCATCTGGAAAATTTAAATTTTACGACTCTAACAGAAAAAAACGGCTTCCTGAAATAGAGTCCGCAGAAACTGTCAGTAACATGATTAAATATTGTCTTAGAGAAGCAACCATTGTTAGCAATTTTAATTTATATCGATTTTATCCTAAGACTGAACAAATCCCTGAAGTAGTGGCGCCTGAACAACAAGTTGCAGATGATCAATACGCAAATGAGAAGAGTTTAGCGCTTTTGTCCAATTTAGCTGTTTCAGGTGAAATTGATCTCGTTAAGCACGTGTTACAACATGGTGGATTACAACTTGTAACAGCTAAAAATCGTGAATTAATTAACTATCTTTCAAGATTGGCAATTATCAAAAATGATCCGGAGCTTAAAACGTTACTAGAAGATCATGGGATCGCCTTTACCAATAAAATGTTTGAAGATTCTGCCACAATTGCACTTAGCCAGTGTGAAGTTAAATCATTCATAGATATTGTTAAGGCTAATGGTGAGCTAAAATCAGCTTTAATTGACAAAAGAAATGAAGATGAATTTGCAGCATTACATTTAGCCGTGGAGCAAAACGAATTGCCAGATGTGATAGACTTGTTGCGCTTAGGTGCCGATAAAGAGCTTAAGCGTGATCATGAGACACCACTCTACATGGCAGTTAGACTTGAACAATTAAAAATTGCTAAATTGCTGATTCAAAATCAAGCTGATATTGA
>JBFXKR010000414.1:0-2636 GCA_050173595.1 Candidatus Berkiella sp. | reverse complement strand
TTTGCTTGCTAGTTTTTATTGCTATTCGTAAACCACACTTGGATTTGCGCCATTTAAGGCGACAAATTTCTTTTGCAGTGTTTTAGCAACTTTCTCGTCCTTTAGGGGGCCAATACGTACTTTATATGCACCTTTTTGTGTCTTTTTGTCTACTACATGAACAGCAACATTACTCAGTGCTGCTGTGAGCGTTGTTGCCTTGTTAGCTAATTTTTCGGCATTATTCTTTTTTTCAAAGGCACCTAACTGTACATAGATTTGCTTATTTGCTTTGGCCACTTGGGTTGCTTTGGCTTTAGGCTTAGCTTTGGTAGTGGATGCGGTCTTTGTTGCATTGGCCGCAGATTTGCCAGCTTGAGCAAGTTGGGTGGCTTTTTTGTTGGTTTTAGCATGGCTGTTTTTTGCTAAACGCGTATTCGCTTTTTGTTGTTTATGCCAGGTGACAGGATCAATGGCAGTGATGCGTACTTTGCCGGTGCCACTGGCATGGATGCCTAACTTTTTAGCAGCAGCATAAGATAAGTCAATGAGTCTATCGTGAACGAATGGACCTCTATCGTTAATTTTCACAATCACTTCTTTGCCGTTTTTCAGATTTTCAATTTTGGCATACGTTGGTAAAGGCAAGGAGCGATGCGCCGCTGTCATGCCATACATATCGTATTGTTCGCCGCTTGAGGTGCGTTGACCATGAAATTTACGCCCGTACCAAGAAGCCGTTCCTTCGGCAGCATATCCTTTACTGTGCGGTAAAGTGTAGTAGTGTTTGCCAAACACTTCATATTTATAAGGATTGCCATAGCGGCTTTGGGGCTCAATTTTCGGTGTGGCGTTGGGAATGTGGGTCACATCAATTTCTGAATCGGGCGGACCATCGCCCTCAACCGCTTTTTCTATATCCGAAAGGGGTTTTTTGGCTGCAACAGGTTTGTGAGGGCCTGTATGACTACAGGCACCTAACGCAAGGGCTAAAATGACAACAGCGCCTTTTGAAAATAGATTATTCATTCACGTGATTCCATTCAAATTTTAAGCATTTTTAGGTTGTTGGTACCCATCTTTAATTTTTTCACTCAACTGATAAACCGCCATAGCATATAAGCTGCTGCGATTGTAGCGTGTGATCACATAAAAATTGTTAGCCCCTAACCAATATTCTGGACCTTGTTTGCCTTCAAGGCCAATTAAAGCAAAACTTTGCTGGGCGTTTTTGGGGCCATGTTTGGCCACAGGCTTAATACCTAATTCGGATAGCTTTTGCAAACTGGCATTGGGCTTAGGATTATTTGAGGCTGCAATGAGGTGTTTAAATTTATCACCGCTGGCTTTAGCACTAAAAGCAACGGGCTCGCCTTTTTTCCAGCCATTGAGTTTAAAATAATTGGCAACACTACCGATGGCATCATCGACATTGTTAATCAAATCACGCTGACCTCTTTGATGAAAATCGATAGCATAGCGACGGTAGCTGCTGGCAATAAATTGTGGTTTGCCCATCGCACCGGCATAAGAGCCTTTAATTTGTGTTGGATCCCAATGTTGTTCTTTGGCTAACAGTAAAAATTCTTCTAATTCAGAAAGGAAAAATTTAGCGCGAGGCGGATAATCAAAGCCCAGTGTCACTAAGGCATCAAGCACATTATGTTGGCCTGTATGTTTACCATAAAAAGTTTCAACGCCAATAATGGCAACAATGATTTGGGCCGGCACACCATATTCTTTTTCAGCTTTGGCGAGGGCTGCTTTATTTTGTTGCCAAAAGCTAACGCCTTCATCAATGCGTTTAGGGGTCAGAAAAATAGGCTCATAAAGTGCCCAAGTGAGTTTTTTTTCAGCAGGTTTGGAAATTGCGCTTAAAATGCTAGGTTGAATTTTAGCTTTATCTAACCAACTAGTTAATTGTGCTCGGTCGAAGTGATGTTTGGTTACCATCATTTGGATAAAGGCTTGCACATCAGGACGTTTACTTAAAGGAGCATCTTGCGCTTTGCTTTGCAATGAAAATAGGCACATTAAGATTGCAATAAATTTTATAATACTTCTTTTATGCATGTTATCTACCTTGGAGAATTTTTGGGATTTGATTGAATAGATACCAGCATACCGAAAGCAGCCATCCACGTCACCAGGGAAGTACCACCATAACTAATAATAGGTAAAGGACAGCCAACAACAGGAAGCAGCCCACTGACCATACCAATGTTAATGAAAAAGCAAATAAAGAAGCCAAACACAATCCCGCCAGCCACTAAGCGGCTAAACAGATCTTCCGTTTGGGTCATGATTTTAATGCCACGTAAAATAACCGCAAAATATAAAAGGCACAAAGCACAAGCACCAATGAAACCAAATTCTTCGCTTAGCACACTAAAAATAAAGTCGGTGGTGCGCTCTGGTAAAAAGTTTAATTGGACTTGTGATCCTAAACACCAGCCTTTGCCATACAATCCGCCGGAGCCAATGGCAATTTTTGATTGAATAATGTGATAACCACTACCCAAGGGATCGCTCTCTGGGTTTAAGTATGTCATGACGCGTTGGCGTTGATAGTCGTGTTAGCAAAACCACAGCAAGGGTAATCCTGCTAAGCCTAGCGCAGTCATTTTGAAGATAAGTCGCCAGCGGATCCCGGCAAT
>JBFXKR010000413.1:0-2666 GCA_050173595.1 Candidatus Berkiella sp. | reverse complement strand
GCTTCTCAAGGCTTTTTAACGCTCTCTACACTTGCACCGCTTGAACAAGGCTTTAATGATTTTTACTTAACCCAAGATCTGCTTACCCCTTCTGCTGCTCGCGGGGTTGTCGTTACAGGCACGCTATCTATTGCTAACTCTTTAAATGTTGCAAGTGCCGCAGTGAAAACGCTTATTGTTTGGGGTGCAAATGATGCGGTTGTTGATAAAGGAGCAGGAGATTATCTCCACAGCGCCATCCCGGGCAGTCAACTTGTTGTTTTCCCTAACACAGGTCACCTTGTCCAGATTGAAAAGCCTGTTGCATTTAATCTTTTACTATATTCCTTTGCAAACGGGCTATAGTATTGCAGATTGGCAGGCAGCTTAAAAAATGCAGCTGCCTGCGTCCATTTATAACCTGATTTTCAATATTTAGACTAACACTCTCACTGTTCCTTCATTTATGTCTTTTTCGATTCAGCTTTAAATATATTCTATATGGCAAAGATACCAATAAATTATCAGTTCCCTGTAGCGGATGTTTAACTCTTAAATTCTTGATTTCTATTTTGAATATCGACACGATAATCATAATTATTATAAATATCAATCATTTAGCATATAAACTTATTTTGAGGTTTATACACAATTGACACAAGGTAACGTATATGTTACCTTTTATATTGGAATTGTTGTATGGAAGTAATCGTAAAGGAATACATAACCCCAGATGGTAAATCACCTTTTGGTAGATGGTTTGATGGGCTCAACGCTATTGCTGCAGCAAAGATAAGAGTCGCTATAGCAAGAATTGAACTGGGTAATTTTTCTAATTCCAAATCTGTAGGATCTCATGTTTGGGAAATTAAAATTGATTTTGGACCAGGTTATAGAGTGTATTATGGATTTGATGGTGAAGAAGTGATTATTCTGCTTGCAGGTGGAACAAAAAAAGACAGCAACAAGATATTCAAAAAGCTAAACATCTTTGGCTTGAATATAAAAAAAGAATGGGTGGTCATTAGATATGGCTTTAACAAAAAAATTTAAAGACACAGTCGTCAAAAGAGCGCAAATAGATCCAGAATTTAAACGGGAATTATTACGCCAATCTATTAATGAATTCTTAAGTGGTGATTTAGATGTTGCTAAAGCATTATTACGTGATTATATTAATGCGACATCTCAGTTTGAATCTATTGCTAAAGATTTGAATAAAAACACCAAAAGTATTCAGCGCATGCTTGGCCCCAATGGTAATCCAACAGCAGAAAATCTCACCGCTTTATTGAAAGTGCTTCAAAAGCGAGAAGGGATTAAATTTGAAGTTAAACCATAAAAGCAAATAACCAACTAACTATAAAAATTGCTAGTAAATATCAAACATAGTTTTTATACTTATACTTTTTAAGGTGCTAAACATGAGTTTTCCTCAAAATATCGTTGAAGGATATATTAACGAAGTCGTTCGACCGTTAGGCAATCTACTAGTTGAAACCGTTTCACATCCTATCGATGCATTAAATAGCGTTGCCAGTGCTGGTTCACAGTTGATACAAAATAATCCCTATACCTGCGCGACAATTGTTGGCTTAGGTGCTTTTGCCATGTATCGGGGTAATTTAAAAATTCAAAACAATACGCTACATCTTCATTTTTGCATTGACACGCCCTTTGGTGCATGCAATTGGAATACTTCACACCGCCTTGGGCCTCGCGCCAGATAAGCCACAATGAAAAAAATGGTGGTATTTGATATTTAGTTTATTAATAAATTAAACATCAAAATACCACCACTCTCCATTCTTAAGACAATTAGTTTGGTTTTGCTTTCTTCCTTTGTTCTTGCGCGTCATGCTCATTTGCAGGCTCAAGTTCAGGGTCTAAAGCATTATTTTGATTCAATGCTGGCGCTTTAACTTGTGCACACAATGATGCGGCGATTTGTTTCGATATTTCTTTAATTTCATTTTTTTCTTTTTCGCTAAAGCCGAGCCCAAGCGTAACAAAACTGAACCTGCTATCATAATCTTGACCAACTAATTCAGGTAAATTACTAGCAGTCAGAATTAACTCTGGTATTAGATCCTTAATGTATATCTGAGATCTAAATTGAACACTTGTAAACGTTTTTAACATATCTCTGGTTTTGTTGGCTTCAATGGAATTATTATCAGCAGGTAAAATGCTTAGAGCATGAGAAGACTTCTTTTTCATCGCGGAAAGTCTCATGTCATGGAGTTGCTTTGTATAGCCAAGAGTTTCAAGCATTTTTATATTTTCTTGCGCGTGTTCATTTTCTTGGTTGTTTAGTAATTCTAGCACTACTAACACAAGAATAATGCTGTTATAGTTGAATAAACTTTTAAGCATATCAGATTGAGCAACTGCTTGTATTGTCTGTAAACGCAGTACTTCTAGCATATCACTATTAAACAGATAACTAAATATACTTTCATCCTCGTTTGCTTCTTCAATAAATTTCATTAAAGGCTCAAACCTTGATCCAAAAAAAGATTGCTCTACACCGCGCTGAATTATTGTTGCATTAAGAAAATTGACCTGATCCCCTGACGGCGGACACCTAATTTGATAAACTAAGTATCAGTTAGGAGTCGTGTATGTCCAAGTATAAGAATTTTGACAAGTCATTTAAGCAGCAGGCAATTCAGCTTGCTTTAACC
>JBFXKR010000412.1:0-2667 GCA_050173595.1 Candidatus Berkiella sp. | reverse complement strand
CTTTCTTTTCCCGGTGTTTATGCAAAAATTAAGCGTGCAAGCGTAGTCACTGTGCGCTATTTCGATGAACATGGCCAAGCACATACTCAAACAGCAGATGGCTTAGCGGCCCACTGTATTCAACATGAATCTGAACATTTGGATGGCGTTTTGTTTATTGATCACTTATCCAAATTAAAGCAGATGATGATGCTCAAAAAAGTTGAAAAATACTTAAAAGCAGCCAACGCATGAGAATCGTTTTTGCAGGCACCCCCGACTTTGCTGGCGCTCAACTTCAAGCACTGATTGACGCTAAATTTAATATCGTTGGCGTTTTTACCCAGCCGGATAAACCTGCTGGGCGCGGCCAACATTTACACGCAAGCCCCGTGAAAACGCTTGCCTTGATGCACCATATTAGCGTTGAGCAGCCTAGCACTTTTAAAACCCAAGATGCGATATTGGCTTTAGAAAAATATAAGCCAGATCTCCTGGTTGTCGCAGCATATGGTTTAATTTTACCCAAAGCTGTTTTGGCAATGCCAACTTTTGGTTGCATCAATGTGCATGCATCGCTTTTGCCACGCTGGCGTGGCGCCTCTCCCATTCAACAGGCTATTTTGCATGGTGACAAAGAAACTGGCATAACCTTAATGCAGATGGATGAGGGACTAGATACCGGCGATATTTTAGCAACGCAAAGTTACACCATTAAACCTGAAGATACTGCAACTACCTTACATGATGTGCTCTGTCATATTGGGGCCCAACTTTTAGTTGAAAAATTACTCGCATTTAGCACTGAAAAATCTTGGCCTAACCGACAGCCTCAATCCTCAATTGCTGTGCCAGCAACCCATGCAGGTAAAATTCATAAAGACCAAGCCATCATCAATTGGAACACACAAGCGATAGAAATTGATAGAAAAATAAGAGCATTTAATCCTTGGCCCGTGGCCTTTACAAACATCAACGGGCAACCTGTGCGTATATTCAAAGCCACCATGGTGCCAAATCAGCAGCCTGCCAAACCTGGGCAAATCATCGCGCACACGCCAAATGGCGTTGTCATTGCAACTTTAAGCGATGCTATCTTGCTTATTGAGGCTCAACTGCCTGGCAAGAAAAAGATGTTAGTATCAGAGTTACTTAAAGGCCATCATGATTTGTTCAAGATTGGCTCTGTGTTAGGTTAATCTATGAACGTTAGTACAAAAAAGACATTAAACACCCGTGCGATTGCCTGCAAAGTACTTGAAAAAGTCATGCAAGGCAAATCTTTTCACCCCCAACTTATTGCCAGTATTTCACCAAATTTAACGCCACAAAACATGGGATTTGTGTCCCACTTGTGTTTTGGTGTATTACGTTTTTATCCACGCATAGAGGTTTGGCTAAAACAATTATTACGCCAAGATCTCAAAGAACAAGATCTCGATGTTAAAATGTTATTGGCCACCGGCTTGTATCAGTTATTTTACAGCGACACTCCCCAATATGCGGCCATCAATGAAACGGTAGAAGCTGCGAAAATAATTAAGAAAACGTGGGCAAAGGCGCTGATAAATGGTGTATTACGAAACGCACTGAGAATACAAGAAAAATTACTTTCCTCAAACATGCTTGCGGCGCAAACCGCGCATCCTGAATGGCTAGTAAAAATACTTCAAGCTGCTTGGCCCAGTGATTGGCTTAAGATTTGCCATGCGAACCTTGAGCATCCGCCTTTTAGCCTATGTGTTAACAAATCTAAAATTTCGCGCGATGCGTATTTGTCCTTATTGTTAGAGAACAACATCGAGGGTAAAAAATTAGAACATAGTGAAGATGGCATACAGCTTGTCACGCCTTGTAATGTTGATGCTTTACCCGGGTTTAAAGACGGTTTGTTGTGGGTGCAAGATGAGGCCGCGCAACTGGCTGCGTATTTGTTAGATGTGAAGCAAAATCAGCACATTCTTGATGCATGTGCCGCGCCTGGTGGAAAAACGGCCCATATTATCTCACGTGAGCAAAGCGCCCGCGTGGTTGCCTTAGAAAAGCAACCACAGCGCTTGGCATTGTTAAACGCAACACTGACGCGACTTGGCGCCCAAGCTTTTGTGATATGCGCTGATGCAACCGAGACAAACGCTTGGTGGGACAAAAAACACTTTGATAGAATTTTACTTGATGCACCATGTTCTGCCAGCGGCATTGTTCGCCGCCATCCTGATATTAAATTACATCGCAAAGCTAACGACATACCATTGCTAGTTGAACAACAAAAAATGTTGCTTGAGAAATTGTGGCCTCTCTTAAAACCCAATGGCATACTGTTATATGCTACATGCTCTATATTCCCGCAAGAGAATGTATTGCTTATTGAACAATTTTTGCAAACGCATCGTGATGCGAAGGAGTTGCCAATCATGGAAGATTGGGGCATAGCGCAAAAAGTTGGCCGACAAATCTTACCCGGCAATCACGGTATGGATGGTTTTTACTATGCAAGGTTGCTTAAAAACCAATGAAAATTATTATTCTGGGCGCTGGCCAAGTAGGTGGAACCTTAGCGGAGCATTTAAGCCTTGAAAACGATGTCACCTTGGTTGATATTAACCCCGCAAGACTGAATGAATTACAAGAAAGGTTAGATATCCGCACGGTATGTGGCCCAGCCTCTTACCCCAATATTTTGCTCAA
>JBFXKR010000411.1:0-2676 GCA_050173595.1 Candidatus Berkiella sp. | reverse complement strand
ATCTAATCTTATTTGTTTTGGGTATTACTTCTTGCGCGCTTAAGTACCTCTTCTCTCGTTGAATCGTCAAGAAAAGAAAGATGTTTATTAAGTGCTGCTGCTAATTCATCAACGCTTGCAGTCTTTGCAGCACCAAAAGCTGGGAGAAAAGTGGCTGAGTTTAATGTGTCCTCAGAATTCGCTTCTAACCTTTGATAATAGGCTTCAACATCAAATTTACTTCCAGCTTTTTTCGCGGCATACCATTTATTAATGGTATCTTTCATCGTCCCCGCGCCGGGATAAGGATCACGCTTAGCAAGCTGTTCAATAAATTTCTTTTCTTCGTTAGTTAATCTCACTTTTTTTAATTCGTTTTCGCATTCTGTGCTAGATGACCAGAGTTCGCCTGCATCCCTTTTTAATCTCCCAACACGGTTATCGAGAGTTCCATCTTGCACAGCTTGTACTGCTTTTTGCTCTAATTCTTCTGAATATGATTTTGCGATTTCCTGCTTTTTTTCTAATGTCATTGGTGGAAAAGCGATTCTTGAACGCAATCTTCTTTGCAAGCCTTCAGTCAAGACGAAATGAGTTGAATTAGCTGCTGCGATTAAAATAATGTCTTCGGCGGGTATTACGATACCATTAATTTGATGCTTAGCAGTACCATAACGATTATAGATAGGAGAAGTAACACCTTGTAATTCAGGATCTAATAGCTCTGTCAACCAGCTAATAGTTGTACTTTCTTCAACCTTTTGGCCACCCTTTGTAAAGGCTGCACAGATATCATCTAGGAATATTACAATTGGTGCTCGTTTTTTGCTTCTTGTAGCGTCCACTACCGCACTAAAAACAACGCCTTCATTAATTTTATTACAAAGATTAGCTTGCTCTTCCCCTGCTAATTGCTCACTCTTTTTATTAGCAAGCGAAGTTCTGTAAACATGTAAATCTAGTCCTTTGCTAAGAATATCTTCTACTAAACGTGTTTTTCCTACGCCAGCTGGTCCTACGAGCAATAAAGGATTGGGTTTGGGGTTAAGTCTTGGATTATTTATGTATTGAACAAGCTGATCAACATAGGCATTGATATCTGCTTCCACTTGTGGATAATCTTGCGTTACAGTCTGTTTTAGAGCATCTTTGTTCTCATCTTCAATTGGCTCATGAAACTCAATGGAGAGATCAAACAATGAATTAATCCCTTGTCTAAAATTATTCAGATACTGTGTCGATTGGCCTTCATTTAATAACCGTGCATAGTGTGTAATTAAGACAAGCAGCGCTTCACGCCTATCTTCTGGAAGAGTACTCCCAACACTTGCCATTCTTTGATCAAATTCAATTAAATATTTGAGATCATCATTTAAACGACCAATAGAAAGCCATTTTGACGTCGCCAATTCGATTAATGCTTGATTTTTCAATGCACGTGTTTCATTTGGGTACTGGTAGCTGATAAAAGCAACCACTGCTGCGCCAACGCCTATCGTAGTACTTGCTAAAGTAGTATACGGTCCTAAACTCATGATGATAACCTCTTAAATTTAATTTATTACAATGCCAAGATTTTTTAACATTTCATTTTCACAAAACCCATGATTGAGCATATAAGAAGCCACACGGGAGTAAAATGCAAATAACCCTTTACATAACCAGGAAGGATTATTGAATCCTCTTGCATCGGTATAGCGCGTAACTAAATCTCCTCCACCACAAGCACGTTGCCAACAGCAGTTTTTGCAACCATCCGGCACAGCGCTTAATGCTTGTGATATTTGAGAAAATACAGGAAGTTTGAATAAATCTGCCAAGGTATGCGTTTTCACGTTAAAACCGGTATGCATGATCTCTGTTGAGGTTGTCATCAGCTCTGAAACGGGACCAATATCGCCATTACTAGAGATATTAAGCAAATGTGGAATATCTACCTTGCGATCATTCACGCCCCTGCCATAGACAGAAGAAAACCCACCTGTAAAGCTTTCTAACGCATCTTTGAAAAAGCGGATCTTAATCTCAGGATTATCATCTTTTGTCCATTCATCAAACAAATCACACAAAAATTTACCATATTGCTCAGGAGGAACAGGCTCTGCACTTTTATGTGGCGTATGGGGTAATAGAAAATCCATACTTTTAATCTCTAACTCATCAACAAAATGCCTGTAAATGGTCCGCGAATTAACTTCGGGATTGATGACACACAACACCCCTGGTCGATATTCATCTAAGCCTTGTGCTAATTTTTTTAAGCCTTTAATGGTTTTTTCATAAGTGCTTTTGCCTCGTTTGTCTAATCGGTAAATGTCGTTATAAACACTGGGGCCATCTAAGCTGACGCCCACGCCGATGTTATATTGATTAAACACCTTAATCCATTCATCATTCACTAAGATAGCATTCGTTTGTAGCGTGTACTCGACTTTCGCGACATCTTTGAGGGTGTTGTTAAAAATCTCGCACATGGCAGCCAAATTCTTGGGGCCAATCATAAGTGGCTCACCACCATGATAGCCAATACTTACTGTATCTAGATTAAGATCTTGGCAACCTTTTTTAAGAAAATCTGCAAATGCTTGCGTCGTTTCCAATGAAACATAAGGAGGATGTACTTTATAACTTTCATCACCACCATAGAAAAAATAACAATAAGTGCAGTTAATATTGCATCTTTCGACAATTTTATAG
>JBFXKR010000410.1:0-2684 GCA_050173595.1 Candidatus Berkiella sp. | reverse complement strand
TTGAAAATCCAAAATCGGTTTTATCGCTCATACAAACTTATAATATAAAACGGCTTAGGTCTTGATCTTGGACCACATTTGCCAATTGTTGATTCACATAATCTTTATCGATACTGAACGATTGGGTACGTTCGCTGGCATCAAAGGAAATGCTTTCAAGCAAACGCTCCATAATCGTATGTAAGCGCCTTGCACCAATGTTTTCAGTTTTGTCGTTTACTTGCGCCGCCAATTCTGCGATGCGTTGTACGCCATCCTTTTCAAAAGTAATGCTCACACCTTCGGTTGCAAGCAAGGCTTGATATTGTTGCGTTAACGAGGCGCTAGGCTCGGTTAAAATGCGCATGAGATCTTCGGTTTTTAGCGCTTCTAATTCAACACGAATGGGTAATCGGCCTTGTAATTCAGGAATAAGATCAGAAGGCTTTGACATATGAAAAGCACCGCTAGCGATAAATAACACATGATCAGTTTTTACCATGCCGTATTTTGTGGAAACAGTACATCCTTCTACTAGTGGTAACAGATCACGCTGCACACCTTCTCTGGAAACATCTGGCCCAGAAGCGCTGCCACGTTGTGTCACTTTATCAATTTCATCTAAGAACACGATGCCATGCTGCTCTAATTTTTCAACCGCTTTTGCTTTGGTTTCTTCTTCATTAACTAGCTTTGAAGCTTCTTCTTCGCTAACGACCTTGAGCGCATCTTTAATACGCATTTTTCGGGTTTTGGTACGATTAGAAGATAAATTTTGAAACATGCCTTGTAGCTGATTCGTCATTTCTTCCATGCCAGGAGGAGCCATGATTTCAACACCCATTGAAGGTATGGCAACTTCGAGTTCAATTTCTTGTTCATCAAGTTTGCCATTCAGCAATTTTTCTCTAAAAGAGGCACGCGCAGCACTATCTTGGGGCGGGCTTTCCTCAGGTGGTGCAAATTTAAAGCCTGGTTTGGGAATGAGCACATCTAAAATACGCTCAATGGCAGCTTCTTTGGCTCTTTCTTTAACTTTCGTTAGCGCTTCCTCGCGGGTTATTTTGTAAGAAATGTCAGCAAGATCGCGAATAATAGATTCTACATCTCGCCCAACATAACCTACTTCAGTAAATTTAGTGGCTTCTACTTTGATAAAAGGCGCATTGGCCAATTTTGCCAAACGTCTGGCTATTTCGGTTTTTCCTACCCCGGTTGGTCCAATCATTAAAATATTTTTGGGGGTAATTTCATTGCGTAAATTAATGTCGACTTTCATGCGTCGGTAGCGGTTTCTAAGAGCGATAGCGACAGCTCTTTTAGCTTTTGCTTGTCCAACAATATGTTTATCAAGTTCATGGACAATTTCGCGGGGGGTCATCACGGAGGTACTCATTAACAGCTCTCTTAAGATTTACTGATTTCTTCAATGGTTAGATTATGGTTGGTATAAACGCAGATCTCACTTGCGATTTTAAGCGAGCGTTCCACAATACCATAAGCATCTAAGGCGGTATTTTCTAATAAAGCGGTTGCTGCAGATTGTGCAAATGGGCCACCGGAGCCAATCGCAATAATTCCTTTTTCTGGCTCAATGACATCACCGTTGCCTGTGATAATCAGGGAAGCTTCTTTATCTGCAACGGCAAGCATAGCTTCTAAACGTCGTAAGATTTTATCTTGTCGCCAATCCTTCGCAAGCTCTACTGCTGCGCGTACAAGATGCCCTTGATACATTTCTAATTTGCCTTCAAAGCGTTCAAATAAGGTAAATGCATCGGCAGTGCCACCTGCAAAACCAGCAACAACTTGATTGTTAAATAGGCGACGCACTTTTTTGGCATTTCCTTTGAGAATGGTATTTCCAAAAGAAACTTGGCCATCGCCTCCTAAAGCGACTTTATCATCGCGTCTGACGACAACGATGGTAGTACCTCTGAATTGATCCAAGGTTTAACTCCTTAAGATGTAAGTAACGTGACATTATACAGAGATTTTGAGCACTACACTATGGAGTTGCAATGCTTGTTCTAGATGCATTTGTTGATTTTGTGCCTGATCTTTGCTGGAAAATGGGCCTATTAATACGCGGTAGCGGTAATCTCGGTCTCCCATTTTGAAAGTTTGAATTCTTGCTTCAAAGCCTGATATTGCGAGCTCTGCTTTAATTTTATCTGCTTGCTCAAGACGTCTAAAGGATCCTGCCTGAATGAAGTAGTTGCCAGTAGGCGCTTGTTTAGGAGCATCTTGGGCCAGTTTACTGATATCGGGCTCATCATCGACTAAGGCATTTTGCTCGGGCATCGTGACATCTTTTTGCAAGGCCATATCAAGGGTTTTGGTTGAGGCCAGTGAGGGATCAGCACTGAGATCTTTAGTATGCATTTTGGGTAAAACAGTGTAAAAATCAAAGCGCGAGCTACTTTGTTTTGCGGGCTCTTGCTGTTGATTTTGTGCAACCTGCTTGGGTTTTTTACTCGGTTTTGGTTCAATCGCTGGCGAATTATCCTCGTGAATATCGACGATGGTGTTTTGTATGGGGTTTGGCGTCTTATGAAGTTTTAAGTAAAGTACAGCAGATAATCCCACCCCTAAAAGTAAACCTGTGACCATCCACATCCAGCCAGGCAACGCATTGGATTTGCTATGATGTTCTCTTTTAGAAAAATGTTGGTTGCGTCGTCGTTTTGCGTAGTCTTTAGTCA
>JBFXKR010000409.1:0-2687 GCA_050173595.1 Candidatus Berkiella sp. | reverse complement strand
AGTGATTGTGGATATCATTAATGATAGTGTTGCGCCAATATTACAAATTGCAGATTATGGCATAGTGGGCGATATGTTTACTATCTTGCCAGAGCTTGAAGCGGCATTAAGCAGCTGAGAGCTGTTTGCTATTATTTGTTTCAAGCGCTAAGGCCTGGGGTTTGACTTCAGGTGACGTTGTTGGGAGGCTCTCATATGAAAGGGTTATCCCAGTAAACTGTTCTATGAGTTGATCTATTTCTTTATCACTCACGGTATAACTATCAGACGCTTTTTCTTTTTTTGGTTTATCTGCATTATCACTGATATCAATAGCCATTAATTGTTTAATAATTTCTTCTATTTGCGTATCGAGATCATCTGGTTCTTTATTGCCAGTTTTGGCAATGACAGTGTCCATTTTATCAACTTCTTGGGTTGGCACGGGTTTATCATGCGAAGCTGTGCTTGGCTCACTGGGTCCAGCGGGAATCACTTTTTCTTCAGGGTTGGTAATAAATGGCGTTACCTTTTCATCCGTTGAAACGATTGCTGGTGTTAATGGTTGTTTGGGAGCTACCGTTATTTCCTTTTTGCCAGTAACTTTGGATGTTAACCAAGAGGCAGCCTGGGATGTTTTATAAGTTGCGAAACTACTGATGACGCCGAACATATGGGGTCCATAAGTATAGGCTTGAGCACCAAAGTGCTCTCTCATAGGCATATAAACTTTCCAGTAATCAGTGCTAAGCATGCTGGGTATTTCGCCAAAGCGTAGTGTATATAACTTATCAAACAGTGCACGTGCTGAGATAGCAGCGACTGGTCCGCCATAATAGATAGCAGCCGCACCTGCAATTAAAGAAAGTGTCAGTTTGCCGTAGAAACTCAAATTTGATGATAAGGTATTTTCGTTTGTTGTTTTATCATCTTTAATGTCAGTGGTTTTCGTATTTCCCAACATAGTGGGTACCCCAAAAATATATTTTATGTATTTAAGGGGTGACTATAGCGGATTTTTAAGCAAAATAAATGTTAGTTGTCTGTCTTTATGCTGCGTTTATCCATTTTAGGCATAAATTCAATAAAACTAGCGCGTAAACAGCGGAATCAACCAATGTGCAAGCTTGTAAAGCCCACCTGCGAGGAAAAAGGTGATAGGCAAGGTTAAAACCCAGGAGCCAACAATATTAAAAATGACTTTGGGGTTTAAAGCAGAGAAACGCTTGGCTGAGCCTACACCCATAATGGAGGTGGTAATGGTGTGTGTGGTTGAAATCGGAATACCAAAATGTGCTGTTAGAAATAATACGGTACCGCCCGTTGCTTCTGCTGCAAAACCTTGAATGGGTTTTACTTTCACAATTTTAGAGCCAACCGTTTTAATAATTTTCCAGCCACCTGCTACCGTGCCCAAGCCCATGGCAATCGCGCAGCTTACAATTATCCAATCTGATACTTGAAAAGGTGTTTGATAATAAGCCGCTACCGCTAGTGCAATAATACCCATGGTTTTTTGAGCATCGTTTGCACCATGGGTAATGGCCAAATAACCAGAAGATAAAATCTGTGCTTTTGAAAATAGCGCATTAATTTTGGGCAAAGCAACTTTATGAAACACCCAATATAAAATCACCATCACAAAATAGCCCCCAATAAAACCCATGACTGGCGAGCTAAACATCGGAATGATGACTTTGTAAGTGATGATATTCCAATTCAGATTCTCGGTGCTGGTTGCAAATGCGGTTGCACCCATTAAAGAGCCCATCAAGGCGTGGGAAGAGCTTGAAGGTAAACCCTTAAACCAGGTTAATAAATTCCAAATGATCGCTCCTAAAAGCGCAGCTAATAACACTTCTGAAGTAACGGCTTGGGTATTCACTAACCCTTCACCAACGGTTGCAGCAACTTTGGTGCCAAGCAAAGCGCCAATAAAATTTAAAATCGCACCATAAACAACAGCAACGCGTGGTGAAAGTACTTTGGTGGAAACCACCGTTGCAATCGCATTGGCAGCATCATGAAAACCATTGATATAATCAAATATCAATGCAAGAACAACGACACTGACAAAAAGCAAAAATGCTAATTCCATAGGTCTTCCGTTTGGTGAAATTAAGAGTGTTTCAGAACGACTTCTAAAATAACGTTAGCAACATCTCTGTGCCTATCTACAATGCTTTCCATGAGCCCATACATTTCTTTTCGAATAAGGATCTGCTTAAAATCATTCTCATAATGATAAAGATCGATGGTTAATTGGTTTAATAATTGATCTGTATTGGCTTCAATATTATGGATAAGCGCGCACTTATCATGAAAAGGTTTGCTATCTTTAATTTTTTTAAGATTTTTCACTAAGTCATGCACAACATCAGAAGCTTCAACCATATTACTGGTGAGCTTAAATAAATCGTTTTGAAAAGGACGTAGTTCAAAAGCAATCAGTCTTTCTTGGGCTTTCTCGCAAATTTTGAGAATTTTGTATAAACCGCGAGATAAACGATGTATATCTTCATGATCAAAGGGGGTCATCAGGGCACGGCTTAAGCGCTCAGTGATTTCATAAGTAACATCTTTGGCTTTATGTTTAGCGCTTTCTATTTCTCGCCCTAATTTAAATGCGTTTTCTCTGTCTTCTTCGATGGTGAGATCTTTGAGTAAATGAATCGAAGTGTTGGATAACTCGCTAGTCAAGATCAGAA
>JBFXKR010000408.1:0-2691 GCA_050173595.1 Candidatus Berkiella sp. | reverse complement strand
AAATACAACATCGTGCCTCCTACCAAAAGAGGTACCTTATTTCGCAAGCGAATATCGTGTATAAGTTTTAAAGCATCTTGGCGAAATTGTGCCGCACTGTATGGAATTTTGGGATCTAAACAATCCATTAAATGATGAGGGATTTCGTTTCGAACACTTAAGGATGGCTTGCCTGAGCCAATATCTAAACCTTGGTAAATTTGTGCCGAATCTACACTGATAATTTCAATAGGTAATACTTTTGCTAATTCGATGGCAAGCGATGTTTTACCGCTTGCGGTTGGTCCCATGATACAAATGATTGGAGATTGAAAATGACTAAACATATCTAATGAGCAGGTGGATTATAATGTCTAATTAATCCATAAAGGCTAATAATAAACCAAGCAAACTCCATGACAACAGCCGGCGTGTTCCAATTAAAGTAAAGTGAATACAAAATAAAAATAGCACCAACAACATTTAATAGAGAATAATTTCTACCAGTTGAGCTAATTTTATCAATCTGCAGTAAAAAATAGGCGACTAAAGTAAAGCCAACCCCAACAATACCTATCACATCAGCAGCAATATTCATGAACTCAGTTGATTGCACCGCTACCATCATGATTCCTTTTTAGTTAAATATCTTTTTAAATTTGGCTAACTTTGTTTATAGCACCAAAACGCGGTTATTATAACACTAATCAAGGCTAAATATCAGCGGGGGCTAACTCGCACTCAAGACTATCAAGCAGGGTGTGGGATAATCGAATAACACCTTGTGTGGGCGTTGCGCCTAACCATTGAGTTAGCAATAAACTGTTATTCTCAAAATCAAGCTTAAAATAACTCAACTGTTGGTAAAGATTATCAATGTCAAAGGCATGTTCCAAAAGTGCACTCATTGATTGCGTATCCACCGTTAAGCAAAGGATCTCAGGTTGTTGTAATACCTTGAGTTCATGTTTATCAAGATGAATATCAAATCCTAAAGACTGTAAATTACTTAATACTTGATTACTGGGATGATGCCTTACGTTCAAACACAAAGGAAAAAGCAAAGACTTACTTGGCACTTTCCCTTTTTGTTGCTCAAAGTACAATTTTGTTAGTGATAACTTTGCCTTTTCTAAATCAATAATCACAATCCCTTGGGACTCTTCCAAAAATGCATAACGATTAAAACTTTTGATGCTTGTTTGTTCAAGTGCACTCCTTGTTGTTGCCTTGTGAAAGGCGTTAAGTGCCAAACCTGGAACATAGGGCGTTATATGAGGTAAAACATGTTGTGAAGCTGCCCTTTCATGATGAGATGGTGTTACACGAGTTTCATTAATTTTCCCTGTATTTTGACTAATAGCAAACAAAGTATCGCGCACACACTTACTTAAAAAATCATGTACCATCGTCGACTTAGAAAAACGCACTTCCTGTTTAGTGGGATGAACATTGACATCCACTTCGGTTGGATCAATGGTTAAATACAATACAAAACAAGGATATGTGCCTAATACCATCTGTGGATGTTCGCTATAGAGCGTTTTAATCACATGGTTAATTAGCCTATCTTTAACCATACGTTGGTTCACAAAAAAATACTGACAATCAGCACTTCTTCTTGCAAGGCTAGGAAACCCTAACCAACCCTGCAAAGCCATTGTTCCTGCTTGCATTTGAAAAAAGGCGGCATGTTCCACAAATTGCTGGCCACAAATTTTTGCTAAACGACTTTCATGATGCCCATCTTTTGCCGCGCTAAAGTGACGAATTACTTTTTGTTGGTGCTTTAAGGTAATAGTGACATGCGAAAAAGCCAAAGCGATGCGCTTGATGATTTCTTCAATTGCTTGAAACTCAGTTTTTTCACTTCGTAAAAATTTACGACGTACCGGGGTGTTGTAAAATAAATCTTCAATTTCAACAGTGGTGCCATCAGGGTGAGCAGCAGGCGAAATAGTATAGGCTTCACCTGGCACTTGTTGAATTTGCCAGGCTGTTTCTTGATGAGCGGGCTTTGAGATTAAGCGGCATCTTGAAATAGAAGCAATGCTGGCCAACGCTTCTCCTCTAAATCCCATGCTTGTGATGGCTTCTAAATCTGCTTGGGTTCGAATTTTGCTGGTCGCGTGCGCACTTATCGCTAGCGGTAAGTCTTCTTTTAAGATCCCAACGCCATTATCTCTCACACGAATAAGGTAAAGTCCTGCGCCTTGTATATCGACTTCTATTTTGGTCGCATGTGCATCTATCGCATTTTCTAACAGCTCTTTGACAACAGAACAGGGGCGCTCAACGACCTCTCCGGCAGCAATTTGGTTGGCAACTTGTGGGGGAAGTTGAATAATTCGTGCTTGCTTCACTCATTTACTTCTTAGCAACGGTCATATCGTCAGCATGTTTTAAAGGTTTTGGTCTTTTAGCAACATAGGCTTGTACACCCGTAAGTAAGGCAGTTGCTAAGGCTTTTTGATGTGCTTCTGATTGTAGTTTTTTCTCTCCATGTAAATTTGAGATAAATCCAAGTTCAACTAACACAGAAGTAATATCTGTGGACTTTAATACCATAAAACCTGCTCTTTGTAATGTTTTATGGTGTAAATCAGTCACTTTCCCTAAATTAGAGATTAAATGGTTTGCCAAATCATGGCTGGCGCTTTCGCTGGCTGTTTGAGATAAATCCAATAATACTGATGCTAACAGATCGCCTTT
>JBFXKR010000407.1:0-2700 GCA_050173595.1 Candidatus Berkiella sp. | reverse complement strand
GACATCTTAACGAGAAGAACAAAATTAGGCTACTTTCTTTCCGAGCAAGAAACAGATGTTCTTAACCAATGGTTTGAAAACTATACTCGCCAACATGATCCAAATAACAACGCTTTCTTGGCAAATTAATTAAGACTTAGCCTTTAATCCTTTTTTAATTTGTTCAGGCAAAGTACCACTTTTTGGGATATCTGAACTATCAAGACTATCAAGATTATCAAAACTATCTGCGTTATCATCGGTTAAAAGACCAGCATAGCCAGGTGTAAACGGCTCAACAAATCCAAATTCAGCATCCCAATCTTCTGAAAGCTCACTTGAACTTGAACGCTTTGATTTGTCTGTGATTTGAACTGTCTGTAGCTTTGCAATACTAATTTCAATATCATCATCATCATAACAAGCGCCCCAAGAACCTCCAACTCTTTTATCAGACTTCTTTTTCTTGGCTTGTGTAATAACTTTAGAAAAAGCTGAACTTGCAGGTACTGTTTGCATACTATTTAGCACTGATGTTAACTTTTGGACTTGTTCTAAAAGCATATTAATATTTTCAAAGGATTGCTCAACATTATCTAGCAACTCAAAATAATTGTGCAGAAATCTTTCAGCTTCACAATAAGTTTGCGCTCGCCTTTTGGCTGCTTCTAATTCTGCATTAATTAACGTTTTGCGCTCTATTGTGCGTCTATCAGAAGACAGTGCAGAAAGTTCCTCTTCTAATACTTCAATACGCTTATTTAATTTCTTAGATCTTAGATATTCATCTTCAATATTAGGAGTAGCTAATAGCCATTTAAGTTTGGAATTACGAAAGGTTAATGCCGCATCATGAATTTGAGATAAAAAATTATCATAAATAATAAAAACGCTTTTCACACTGGCATAATATTCTTTTGCACTGATTGCTAGCTTTTCGATTTGACGATCGCCTGGAAATTGTCTTGCTATCGTCTCTGGCATGCCATAGTCTTTAAGAAATTTCTCTAAGATCGTTTTATGGCGAACTGATTCATATTCGCATTGTTGCCTAAGTGTATTGATTGAGGCCAACAAAGTAGGCCTATCAAAAACTGCTTCTAGGGACATCTTATTACCTAATTGCCTTCAAAATTCAGTGATTATAAATAAATTTGACATGATTTTGCAATGCGTCAAACTACGATAATTTAGTTATATAACGTATTATATCGTCAAATTTAAGCATTGATAAGTTTAATCGGATCAAAACGCGCAGCCATTTTGGCCGGAATAAAGCCAACGCCAAGCCCAATCGCTAACGTGATAAGTGCCCCTAATGCGACTGAAGAAAATTGCCAATAAAATTCAATGTTGAGCGATTTGACAATACAGTAAGCCCCTATCTGACCTAATACTAAACCAATACTTCCCCCTAATAGACTCAGGGAAAGCGACTCCACTAAAAATTGTTTACCAATCTCATCAGCGGTTGCTCCAAAACTCATGCGCAAGCCAATTTCCTTTTTTCTTTCTTCAATTAAGATAAACAGCAGATTTAAGATTGATACGATACCTAGCAGCAAAGTAATACCAGCAACAATAGCTAAAATATTCATCGTCAGCTTTACTTGCTTAAATAATGCTTGTTCAAATAAAAGGGCATCTTTAAAAAAGAACCTAACGGTGCCTAATATTTTCTTTAGCTGTTGGTTTAAGAAGTTTTTACTATCTACAAGGCTATCAAAGTTACCTTGAACAATAAAAGAATCTATGGTTGGGATATTTTCAAAGCGGTTTAATAAATGTAAATCAAATAAAATAGCATCATTAACATCAAAATCTAATATTGGGTTAAATTCTTTTTCTTCTAGTATGCCGACAATGCTAAAAAAATGTTCTCCCAAATTAACAGTAAGCCCGAGTAAATTATTTATACCTAGATCTTTTAGTTTTTGTGCAACATGCGCACCTATAACAATGACTTTGTCTTTTTCATCTAAAGGATGAAGCACTCTACCCTCTTTTATTTCCCATTGCATCATTAAAAATATTTTATCGGCCACCGCAATGCTGATTGCATCTAAAGACTTATGTTCAAACCAAGGTTTAGTGCTGATGATTTTATAAGGAATTAATTGATAGTGATCTTTGAATCTATCGCTAAATTTAGTCACTTCATCTGATCTTAAATATCTATTGACAATTTTTTGATCTTGAGTCGTTGAGCTCATGATATTTAGCACAAATCGCGATGCGCCAAATTTTTTCATAAACTCATCACTGTTTTTGTGAACGATGCCATTGAGTGCAATGAGCGAACAAATGGCCCCCATGCCAACCACAATACCAATGAGACCAAATACACAACGCATTCGATAATAGTTGAATAGGTAAACAACATCTCTACAATAGATGCGTATCATGTAACCACGCTTAATTCGAAAGTCACATCGCAACGTTTGGCAACGCTTTCATCATGAGTCACCATCACCAAGGCGAAATTGATGCTTTTTTGCAAAGCAAACAACAAATCCAGCACTTCATTTTTGGTCTTGTGATCCAAAGCACTGGTTGGCTCATCTGCTAATAATATTTTGGGTGCACCAACAATAGCTCTGGCAATCGCTAATCGTTGTTGTTGGCCACCAGATAATTGATGTGGCAAGCGGTGAATCAGATCGCCTAAATGCAATGCATTTAAACATTGCTTGGCCTTATGGTGTGCAAGCGCTTGTGTTT
>JBFXKR010000406.1:0-2702 GCA_050173595.1 Candidatus Berkiella sp. | reverse complement strand
CAAAGAAGCTCTAGATAAAACCAACGGCATTGTCTCTCATGCTGCCCAAAAACTGGGCATGCGTCGAACTACGCTTATCGAAAAAATGAAAAAATTTAATATTGCTAAGTAGACTAGGTTTGAGTACCACAGCAATTAAGCCAAGCTGCTGACAACTAATTGACATTTCATTTAAATTATTTGCAATTTATTGATATATATAGAAAAAAATCTTGGTACATCTTTTGCAATGTATTCTTAATAAAGTATTCAAGATAAAAGAATATGTGCACACAAACAGTGTTAAAGCAAACCAGTCAATTAGCACTTGCTCATATTGAGCAATGGTTAGCCTCATTTCCTGTTGGGGTAATTGTTATCGATACCCAAGGGAGTATTATTTATGCCAATTCAATGGCGCACGAATTATTGACGTTTGATCCAACATATGAAAAATGGTCCGATGTGCTGCAAAAAAACATTAAAGCGACTTGTGATAACGGGCATTATCTTCAAAGTTTAAGTAACAAATATCTTGTATTAAAAACCCAATCATTACCACAACATCAAGGACAGTTGATTTTATTGGTGGATGAATCAGAAATAAAGCAAAACAATGAAACAAGTTTACAGATGGAGAAAATAAATTCCATTGGTAAACTGTCTGCAACTTTAGCACATCAATTACGCACGCCGCTATCAACAGCTTATTTATATGCTAGTAATTTGGAATTAGAAACTGTTTCAAAAGATGAGGTCAAGTATTATCAAGGCAAAATCATCGAACAACTTGATAACATAAAACAACAATTAGACAACGTTCTTTTGGTGCATAAAGGATCAGAAGCTCTTTGCGAAAAAATAAACATTATTCATGAAGTTACAGCTCTTTGTGATAATTACAAAATTCTATATCCACATATTACAGTTAAGATAAATACGAAAAGTAAGGCAAGCCATATCATTGCAAATAAGAGTGCATTGAATGGCGCTTTTAGTAACATAATTGAAAATGCTATTCAAGCAAGTGCTAAAGGTAAATTAGTTAGCATAAATATCAATGAGAATGATAGTAATGTTGTAATAGAGGTAGTTGACTCTGGTTGTGGGATCTCACCCTTAAACATAGAAAAAGTATTGTCTGGGTTTTTCACCACTAAAAAAGATGGCAATGGGTTAGGGTTAGTAATTGCTAAAAATATTATCGAAGCTCATCGTGGTGAATTGATGATCACTTCTGAAGTTGGAAGTTTTACAAAGATATCAATATCTTTGCCTAGGATAAAGGAATGAAAATGAAAGGTAAATTGCTTATCGTTGAAGATGACATTTCCTTGCTTGAGGCGCTCACCATTACATTAAGTAATGCAAAATTTATTGTAGAAACATCAATGAATGCTTATAACGCACTGCTTAAAGTAAAAGAAACTGAATATGATTTGATTCTCAGTGATGTCAATATGGAAAAGATGAGTGGCATTGAATTACTGCATAAACTTAAAGAGCAGGGCAATGATACACCCGTGCTTCTTATGACGGCCTATGGAAAAATTTCAGATGCCGTTCAGGTAATTCAAAGCGGCGCTTGCGACTATGTTACTAAGCCATTTGATGTCAAAGAGTTGATAGCCAAAATTACAACACATATTAAGCCAAAAGGTATATCTTGTGAAAATATCATACAGCAAGATCCTTTAACGAGAGAGCTAGTCAATTTAGCTTTACAAGTTGCACAGTCAGATGCGTCAGTGCTCATTAGTGGCGAAAGTGGAACAGGCAAGGAAGTCTTTGCAAGATTAATACACGATAATTCATTAAGAAAAGAATCACCCTTTGTGGCAATCAATTGTGCGGCAATTCCTGAAAACATGTTGGAATCGATTTTGTTTGGTTATGAAAAGGGTGCATTTACCGGCGCTTATCAATCTACAATGGGCAAGCTTGAGCAAGCTAACTTTGGAACCATTTTACTAGATGAAATTTCAGAAATGCCATTATCTTTACAAGCAAAATTATTGCGTGTCATTCAAGAAAGAGAAGTAGAACGTTTAGGTGCTAATAAAGTGGTTAAGCTAGATATTAGAATTATTGCAACCACAAACCGAGAACTCTTATCAGAGGTAAATGCTGGAAACTTTCGAAAAGATCTTTATTTTAGATTAAATGTCTTTCCCTTAAAACTTATACCGCTAAGAGAAAGAAAAGAAGATATCTTGCCACTGGCTTACTTTTTTATAAAAAAATATGCACCCAGCGGCCAGCATTTTTTAATATCACAAGAGGCTAAGAATAAACTTATTTCATATCATTGGTCAGGCAATATACGAGAATTACAAAATATTATACAACGAGCCATTATTTTATCAAAAAACAATGTTATTGAGCCTGTAAATGTTATATTTGAGCATAACAACAATGAAACACAACGCAATTTGGTTGATATAGACAATGTATTAAGCAAGCAGTTAAGCCAAACAGAACATGATTTAATATTAAAAACATTAGATAAAAATCAGGGAAATAGAAATTTAACTGCTGATGAGCTAGGTATTAGCTCAAGAACACTGCGCTATAAAATTTCAAGAATGAAAAAAATGGGTATTCAGATCCCTTAAGAGGAATTAAAGATGAACGATATTGATACAAATCAATTGTTGTTACAAATGAAAATACTGGCTGCTAAATCACGTTCAAGTGATTTGCAAACAACGCAAATTGCAAAA
>JBFXKR010000405.1:0-2711 GCA_050173595.1 Candidatus Berkiella sp. | reverse complement strand
GTTACATTCCACGATATTGGTATCGTGCCACTTTGTTAAGAGGAAGATACAATAATCTAAAATTTGGGGAAATTGGATTTTCTTGTGATGCGACAGGTTATCAATATTTTAAACTGTTTTTCCTTAACGATTTAATATTTATTTTCACCTTGTCTCTGGGGTTGCCACTCATCTGGCAACGCAGAATGAAATTTTTCTGTGAACATGTCAAAGTGACAGGCAATCTAAACCAATTGTCAATAGAGCAAGCGCCTTTTGAAAAGTCAAAGTTTGGCGGAGGATTTGCTTCGATTATGAATTTAGAAATAGGCTTAATTTAGGAAACGCTTGATGAGCTATAAGTTTAGCGCGCGATTTTTTGATGGAAAGAGTATTCAAGCAAAAGATGCTTTGGCTGAAGTTTTGCCAGATGGTTTACGTTTGTTAATACAAAACCAACAAATTGATGAAATCATATGGCCTCATGAAAGCTTGCAATTGATGGAGCGCTTTGCTAAAGATAAACCTGCCATACTGGCAAGTAAAACAATGCTTGGAGCACGTTTGGTTGTTGAAAATGAACAAGCCTATCAACGGATTATAGCAATAGTACCTGCTAAAAATATTAAATTGTCACATGTTCATCATCCTTGGCGTTTTGCATGGCTGTTATTATTATTTGCCGCGATGCTGATTGTGACACCGCTTTGGCATTTTCCGTTAGTGTCGTTGTGGATTGCAAATCTAATTCCATTTAGTTGGGAACAAGAAATTTGGGATAATGAAGTCAAGCAAAAATTTGTAGGCGCTCCTGAGTGCGTTAGTCCTGAGGGTAAAAAGGCATTAGACAAGTTAGTTGAAAATTTGGCAAAGCATACAAATTCAAAGCATAAATTTGATATTAGAGTGATAGAAGCGCCCAATTTTGTGAATGCTGAATCTACACCTGGGTTTCATATTTTCATTTATAGCGGACTATTTAAAATAGGAACGCCAGATGGTGTTGCTGGCGTTATTGCACATGAGATGGGCCATTCTCTTAAACATCATGTGATAGCAAGCTTTATCAATGAAGTTGGTATAAAAGCCTTTTACAATGCTGTGCTGAATGTTTCAGATAAAAATATAGCCTTTGATTTTTTAAATTTAAAATTTAGACGCGATTATGAACTTCAGGCAGATAAAATTGCTATTGACTTAGTTTCAAAAGCCAATATTGATCCTATTGGTTTTAAGCAAGCAATGGAATATCTTGCAAAAGATTCAGGTGAATATGAAGGTTTAGAAGTTTATCTGGTTGATCATCCGCCGCACAAGGAAAGGATTACCTTAATAAACAAAAAACGAAAACCAAAGACATATGAACCAAGCCTCACACCTAGTGAATGGAAAAGTTTAAAAAATATTTGCTCTGAAACTAAACCAATGAAATTCTAACTTCTTTAATATTCTCATAATAAACAATCATAAATGCGGCGCTTAAGGGCAGCATCAAAATTGAGATTAAAGTTTCACTATATTTTCCAAACACAACAGAAATGACTAACTGAACAACCGTAGTAATGGACACTAATATAAATAGCAAGCAAAACGTTTTAAGCCAGTTTCCACGCAACATGCCCCAGCTTTGCTTTAAACTATCTATTACACGTTCATTGTTAATCACAATCAACAATGGCATAAATAAAAAATGAATAGACATCAGCAACCAGACAGTCATGCCGATGCTAAATGCAATGAGAATAATCATCATGATAATGGAGAGTAAATGCATCATATTCTCATCTGTTGGTGCCAATGTTTCAAAAATGCCACTTATAAAGTGAAGCAGCAAGCCCATCAGAAGGATTGGCGCTAAAATGACAACTAGCGCAGCAATTACTTTTAAATAACTTTTGATACAGCTTTTACATATTTTTAGATAGTTAATAGTATGCTTGTGATGAATTAAATGAATACTATATAGAATAAAAATAAAAAACAGCACTAATAATAGCGATTGTGCGATAAGGTAGATGATAAATAAAATATCTTTAGCGTAATTTGGGTTGAAGATAGCAGCCCTGTGAGAAAGCGCATTTAATCCCAATTCAAGCAAGATATAAACCAGCGTAATCGGAAATACGGTGGGAAAGCTTTGATAAAATAGCTTTACTGTTTGCTCACATATTGATGTAATGGATAATTTCAACTTAGCCCCATGGTTTGAGCTGTTTTAAATAGTATAGTGCGAGATGCATCAAAGCACCGGGGTTCCGTTGGGTACGGGTTGTGTCGGTTGCAGCAGTATGGTTCCTTGTTGTTCACAGACACAAGCAAGTACCAGCACTTCTGACACAACGCCAGCCACCTTCTTTGGAGCAAAATTCATGACGGCAATGACTTGATGGCCAATGAGATCTAAAGGGGTGTAATGTTCGGTGATTTGAGCCGAGCTCAATTTAACCCCTAGTGGTCCAAAATCAATGGTAAGCTTATAAGCTGGCTTTTTAGCTTTTTGATTTAAAACAGCATCAATAACAAGGCCTGCACAGATTTTTACTTTGCTAAAATCTTCAAAAGTGATCAAATCCGACATGATTCATATCCTGTAGCTAAGAATAATCTTTATTGTATTTAAACAGGTATGTATTTCAAGTGAAAGAGGATATGCCCGTAATAAGCACATCCTCTTCGTGCTTACCACCAAAAGCGGGTGTAGTAGTAGTTAGGTGGGTAGTATTCGTAATGTT
>JBFXKR010000404.1:0-2715 GCA_050173595.1 Candidatus Berkiella sp. | reverse complement strand
GTCGAGTATTGTCAAACTCATTCCCTACACCACCAATGCACCTCACCAAAAAGCATGCAATGAAAAGCTATTTGCACAGATTGTGACTCATGCTTTTTCTCATCGCAGAAAAACATTAAAAAATGCCCTTAGCGGCATCGTGCCAACCAACTTATTTGAAGAACTTGGGATCTCCCCCATACGCCGCCCCGAAACACTCAGCATTGCCGAGTTTGTCTCTTTAAGCGACGCGATGCATAAAACCCAAATAACGCCATAACTTTTTATGAAATCACCTCAATAGATCTTGTTAGAATTTGCAAAAACCAAATGGGCCCCGTATTCTGGGACAGTGATGGGCAAAAGAAGGGCAACTTATGCCAATTGATAATCACATCAGCATAAGCGCGCAAACACAATTTCTACCAGAGCATTCTGATCCTAGCCAGCTGCGCTATGCGTTTAGCTATACCATCACCATCAGTAATCATGGCACCAAAGCAGCCAGATTACTTACAAGACATTGGATCATCACTGACGGCAATGGGCATACCCAAGAAGTACATGGTGAGGGTGTTATCGGCGAACAACCCTTAATACTGCCAGGACAAAGTTTTCGTTATACCAGTGGTGCTATTCTTTCAACGCCTGTGGGCACCATGCACGGTACTTATACCATGCTCAATAGTGCAGGCAGTTACTTTGATGCGATCATTAAACCATTCAGTCTGGCTTTGCCAGAGTTAGTTAATTAAAAATGCCTACCTATGCCATCGGCGATGTTCAAGGCTGCTTACCACCCTTAGAAAAACTGCTTCATAAAATTAATTATCAACCCAATAAAGATCAATTATGGTTTACTGGCGATCTGGTCAATCGGGGGTATCACTCACTTGAAGCACTACGTTTTATTAAATCACTTCCTAATACCATTGTCGTGCTTGGCAATCATGATTTAGCCTTATTAGCAGCCAATCGTGGGGCAAATAAACCTCATCCCAAAGATACCTTTGAAAACATTTTAAGCGCAAAAGATAAAGAGGAATTGTTACAGTGGCTGCAACATCGCCCCCTGTTACACCATGATTCAAATTTAGGTTATACCTTAGTACATGCAGGCATTTATCCTCTTTGGGATCTCAACAAAGCGCAAGCGTTAGCTAGAGAACTTGAACAATGCCTGCAAGGACCCAATAGCAACGCCTTGTTAGATAATTTATTTGGTAATGAACCACGCATGTGGTCTGACAGCCTCAGTGGTTGGGACAGGCTACGCTTTATCACCAATACTTTTACCCGCATGCGGTTTTGCACTTTAAACGCTGAGTTGGATTTGAATGCAAAAGCAAATCCAAGAGAACATCCTGATCTTGTGCCTTGGTTTTGCGTTAAAGGGCGTCAAATGGAAAATCAACCGATCATTTTCGGGCACTGGGCAGCGCTTGAGGCACGTTGTGACGCTGATTCAGTCTATCCCATTGATTCTGGCTGCGTCTGGGGTAATTGTCTAACTGCTTTTTGCCTACAAACCAAGCAAATTGTGAGCGTAGATTGCAAAGATTACATCCATCAGCCCCTTTCCCTTGGGCGCAATCCACGGTAAAGTACGCGCAGCACAAAAAAAGCAATGAATTAGACTAACCATAGCTCTAGGATGAAAAAGGGATAAAGCTGCCGTTTATGGCACTTTGTACGTTCAAGAACTGACTAATTGTTCTTGATAGCTACTAGAGATGAACACACAATGGAGAAGACGGCGTGTCTCGATTGCGCAAAGTAGCGGGCCTTATTATAACCCTCATTGGGCTTAATGCTTCAAATGCCTTCGCAGCTTATACCTTAAATATGACTAAAGGTGTTTCGCCTATTAGTCAGAGTATTCATCATTTACATATGACTATCTTATGGGTATGTGTTGCCATTGGTGTTGTGGTCTATGGCTTAATGATTTACGCCATTTTAAAACACCGCAAAGCAGCAGGGCATCAATCAGCAGCTTTTCATGAAAGTACCACGGTTGAAATTCTTTGGACCATTATTCCCTTTATCATTCTTATCGTCATGGCTGTTCCTGCTACCAAAACCTTGATTGAAATGAGTGACACAAGAGAAGCAGATATCACCATTATGATTACCGGCTATCGTTGGCATTGGCATTATGATTATGTTGATGAAAATATTAGCTTCTTTAGTTATCTGTCCACGCCTGAAGATGAAATTTTAAATAAAGCACCTAAAGGCGAGCATTACCTATTAGAGGTCGACAAACCACTTGTCGTTCCTGTAGGTAAAAAAATACGATTTTTGGTGACTGGAAAAGACGTAATTCATTCTTGGTGGGTTCCAGCTCTAGGTGTTAAAAAAGACGCTATCCCTGGTTTCGTCAATGAAGTTTGGTCATTTATCGATGAAGATAAACCCGGCACCTATCGTGGACAGTGCGCAGAATTATGTGGTGTTAAGCATGGCTACATGCCAATCGTCGTAGAAGCAAAATCACTTGCAGAATATAAAGACTGGGTAGCTTCTCAACAAAAAGATACCAAGCCCAGTGCTGCAAGCGTCAGTGAAGCTCAAGATTTTGCCATTTTGCCACCTTGTGATAAATCATAAAACGTAAACGTGCCTTCAAAGCACGCCTGCTAAAGCTGGGCTATAAGACTTCCAAAGGATAAACAATGAGCACAACCAATATGTCACATACCGCAACGGATACCCATGACCATCACCATGATG
>JBFXKR010000403.1:0-2729 GCA_050173595.1 Candidatus Berkiella sp. | reverse complement strand
ACTACAAGGAAATAACTACTTGATAAAAGTGCTAGACGAACAAGGGAATAAAATGTTCTTAACGCTAGATCCGAAAACAGGTAAAGTTAGCAAACAATAAGTGCTAAGTCATCAGGGGAATCAAAGTTGATTCTCCTGATGATGATCATCATTCATTTCCTATTGATCAGAAACAGTCCAGTTTTCAATAAACTCATCTACTGGCATTTGTAATAACGACGCTTTGTTTTCAAATAATTTAATCAATTCCATTGTTTTATCTTTGCTAAAGCGCGTTAATAGGTTTTTTTCAAATTTCTCCCAGAGTAACGGGATCCCCTCAGTGCGTCGCCGCTTATGGCCAAGTGGATATTCACAAGCGTGTGAAATTGTAGTGCCATCCATAAAAGTAATTTCTAAGGCATTGGCAATAGAGCGCTTATCGGGATCTAAATAATCTTTGCTATATTGTACATTTTCAATGACAACCATTTTGTCTCTTAAGGCATCAATCTTAGGATCATGTGCTCTATCATCCTCATACGACTCGGCTGTTAACTCACCATCAATCAAAGCAGCTGCCACCATATATTGCAAACAATGATCTCTATCAGCAGGGTTATGTAATGGCCCTGTTTTATTAATAATTCTCATAGCAGCTTGGTGAGTCGTAATTTGTATTTTCTCAATTTTGTCCAGCTTTGACTGGCATTGTGAAAATAAAGCTAAAGCACACTCAACAGCTGTTTGGGCATGAAATTCTGCTGGGTAAGCTATTTTAAATAAAATATTTTCCATCACATAGCTGCCTAGTTCGCGCGCAAAGGTGATAGGTTTTCCTTTAAATAATACGTCTTGAAAGCCCCATTGTTTTGCCGTAATAGCACTGGGGTAACCCATTTCACCTTGTAACGTCATCATAGCAAGGCGAACACCGCGGCTAGTAGCATCTCCTGCGGCCCAAGACTTTCGACTTCCTGTATTGGGTGCATGACGATAGGTGCGCAGACTCTGACCATCAAGCCAAGCTTGTGATAATGCTGCCATCACATCATCCTTAGTGCCACCAAGTAGCTTTGTCGCAATGCCACAGCTTGCTATTTTCACTAATAACACATGATCAAGGCCGACTTGATTAAAGCTGTTGTCTAATGCTAAAACGCCTTGAATCTCATAGGCACGAATCATGGCATCTAAAATATCTTTCACATAAAATGATTTTTGGTAGGTGGCTTTGCGGCGAGAGACAAAATCCATCACACTCAAAATAGCCCCTAAATTATCTGAAGGGTGCCCCCATTCAGCGGCAAGCCAAGTGTCATTAAAATCCAACCATCGAATTAAAGTTCCCGTGTCAAATGCGGCTTTAATGGGATCTAATTCACAAGGGGTGCCGATGACTCTTGCGCCTTTATCTATCTTCATACCAGGGACGATTGGCCCTAGCAATTTAGTGCAAGCATCAAACGATAACGCCAGCATCGCACAACCGAGGCTATCGATGAGACAAAATTTTGCCGTATCAAAGGCTAATTCACTCGTAATTTGATAATCAACAATATAATTTGCCAATTTTACTAAAACCGAATCATACTCAGGTCGTATATTACTCAAAACAGACATTGTTTTTCTCTTATTATCTTTTTTCTAGAGGAACAAAACTTAATGGTTCAGGACCAATATATTCAGCGGTTGGTCTGATTAACTTATTATTCGCTTTTTGCTCTATGCAATGCGCAACCCAACCTGTGGTACGCGAGATCACAAAAATGGGGGTAAACATATTTGTGGGGATATTACAAAAATGATAAGCACTGGCACTATAAAAATCTAAATTTGGAAATAATTTTTTTTGCTGCCACATGACTTGTTCGATACGCTCTGAAATGGCATAGAGTGTTTTATCTGCTAACAATTCACTTAAGGCTTTAGACTGCGCTTTAATGATATTTGAGCGCGGATCAGAAGTGGTATAAACACGATGACCAAACCCCATAATAAGCGCTTTATCTTGTAATTTCTGTAAAATCCCCTTTTCGGCATCATTTGCTGAATCATATTCTTGAATCAATGCCATGGCAGCCTCATTGGCACCGCCATGCAAAGGCCCTCTTAATGTGCCAATACCTGCAGTAATAGCAGAATAAAGATCTGATAAAGTTGCACTACAAACCCTTGCTGCAAATGTGGAAGCATTAAACTCATGTTCGGCATATAAAATTAAAGAGATGTCCATCGTCTTAATCATTAATTGCGACAATGGTGTTTTGCTATCAAATTTTTTACCATGCAGTAATTTTAAGAAATATTCAGCAATGCAATGCGCATCCACATCCACTTCTATTCGGTGACCGTCTTTATGAAAGTGGTACCAATATAACAACGCACCAGGAAACACCATTAATAATCTATCTGCAATATCTTTGGCAGTATGCTCATTGGTTTGAGGCTCAAGGGTTCCTAACATGGAACACGTTGTTCTAAGCACATCCATAGGATGAGCCGTTGAGGGAATAGATTCCAAAAGCTGTGTCAACGCTGGTGGCAACCCGCACAACTCCCTTAATTTTTGTTTATAATGATTTAATTGTTGGCTATTGGGTAATTCACCATAAATTAACAAATAGGCTACTTCTTCAAAAGTAGCATATTTCGTTAAATCATCTACTGAATAACCTCGATAATGCAAACTACTTCCGGTGTGGCCAACTGTACAGATAGCAGTTTGACCTGCTACCACGCCTGCTAAA
>JBFXKR010000402.1:0-2741 GCA_050173595.1 Candidatus Berkiella sp. | reverse complement strand
TAAATGCTCTGTGCTCGCGCTCTAAAGTGTCTAAGTAGTAAGCTCTATCAACAATTAATGCTAAGGCACGGGGATCTATCGGTTTAACGTAAAAATCATAAGCACCAAGGCTAATCGCTTCAACGGCAATTTTACGTGAGGTTTGTCCTGTCACCATAATGACTTTTGTTTGTGGCGCAAGTGAAATTATTTCACGCAGGGTATTTAAACCTTCTTCATAACCACAAGGGTTAGGAGGTAACCCTAAATCTAGCGTAACCACTCTTGGTTCAAAACGTCGTAATTTTGCAATGGCTTCTTTTTGATCTTGCGCAATAATCACTTCATAATTTTCAAACGACCATTTCAGCTGTTCTCTTAAACCGGGATCATCTTCAATCACTAACAAATATGGTTTTTCGCTCATAAATACCCTTACGCCACTACCTGCTGATGAAAATGAGCAGCGAGTGGAAATTCTAATCTAAAAACTGAACCTAGTCCTTTTTGTGTTTCGACTTTCAGTTTGCCACCAACGGCATGTAAATATTCGCGTGCCTCATACACGCCAATGCCCATGCCTTTATCTCCTTTGGTAGTAACAAAGGGTCTATGCAAACCTAAGTGAATAAACTCTGGATCCATGCCACAACCGGTATCTTGGATTGAAATTTGTAATCGATCATCTTTTAGGTTGACGATTAATTTAATTTCACCATCTTGCGGGGTTGCTTGTTGAGCATTCTCAACCAAATGACACAGTATATTAATAAATTTATCTTCGTCGCCTTTTACAGTCACTTCATTGAGCGGTATTTGCCAATCAAGTTGCGGAACCGGTTGACGATGATTTGTTAATTGAATTACCTTTTGTAAACTTTCTAATATAGGCACATCTTCTTGGAAATGATTCTCAAGGCGATCTCTTACCTGTAACAACAACCTATCAATTTTGTCAGCCGCATGTTCAACCGTTTGATAAACACTCATGGTGAATGCTGGATTGTTTTCATGTTTTTGTCGATTACTTTCAATAATTTTTAATTGCGAGTAAACATTTTTAAGATCATGCATTACAAAAGCAGACAGTCGATTATATCCTTCAAATTGTTTAGCAATCGCAAGTGCTTGCGCATTTTTTTCTTGCGCCAAACAAATTGCTGCTTGTCTACCGGCCATGGACAATAAATCTAACACTTCCCAATTTAAGTTAAAAAATGCAATTCTTGGGTGTGCTAATATTACAAAGGCTTGAAGATTATTACCGTGCATTAATGGCACTAACAACCATGCCCAATTAATTTGTCGGATTGCTTTAGGTAAAGTGAGCACACGATTATCTGCATTAAACCGTGAAGGTAATTCAATCGCTCTTTTTGACTGTTGTAAAAATTCAGTAAAAGCCCCTGCTTCAACAACCATGTCTTTATTTGGAAAAGGATGATTCCAACATTCTTTGAGCGTGAAACCACGTTTATCTTCCCACTCAAAGAGCATACCCTTTGGGCTTTCCAGCATTTCAGCTAATGCTCTTATGACACGAGAAGGGAGTTGTTTATCATCTTCTGAGGATAATAACGTTGAAAATTTAATCCACTCTTCACGATAATCATATCTGAGTTTGAAAAAGTTTTTTGAAATAAAAAATTTAGCCGAAGCTCTTACCTTTCCTGATGACAACATTAATGACAACACGATAAGTGAGCCTGAGAAAAAGGTAATTTGTAAACCTGGCCCCCAAGGTCCACCCCATTCACGAATGAAATACCCAAGCACGGCCATTAATAATAAGTACACACCGCAACTGATAAATACCGTAGAGCGAAAGATAAGCGCACGTGATGGTAAAATTTCAGCTTGCCATTTGTGATGGCGTAATGCGCTTAAACCAATTAAGGGAGCAATCGTTGCACAGATAGCGCCTCTTATTTCCCAAATTGATTCACTCATGCTATTAAATAAAACCGCATGAGCATACATATAAAATTCATAGGTATACATCATGCCAATGCCAACGCATAACAACTTAATGCCCCATCTGCGTTCTGGCACTGTGCCACGGTATACTTGCTCAATAAGCGCTAAATTAAGCACGCAAAAAATAACATATCCAATGTAAGCATATTTAGCAAAATCATTCGTACTACCTGGTTGCCAGCTTGTTTGGGTTAAGGCTGCATCGGTTAACAAGCCCAATAAGATGAAACCAACAAACGTTAAAAAGAAAGGACTAAAAAACCAACGAGACTTATTCCCTCGTTGGGTTAATTTTAGTAATTGAATCAATGTCACAAACCACAAGCCATCACACACGACTTCGCTCATGGCCGCAAGTGAATAGCTTTCAAGCACTCTGGTTGCAAAGAGCACTTCAAGTGTTGCCCATAGCGCTGTTGCAGCACAGCTAACGATTAAAATGGGAAATTGCGAGCGAGTTGGTCTATGACAGGCCAATATAGCGCTGACAATGCTAAAAGCAATTGCGCACGTTAAGTGGCTCGCAACTGCAACGCCAGACATAGACTCTCCCTAGATGTCGGTTGCGTTAGGCACCGTTACATTCCCTGTAAACGCCCAAGCTCTCTTTCAACTACAAAGGTGGAGCAGATAAATAAAGTCATCCAACCTGTAAGATCGGGACAACTTCCCCATTATTCTGGTTATGTCTTCATCCTACCGATATCAACTTAAACCCACAGTAAGTAAATGTCCCATCAGTTTGACAGACATTCGCTCGATCTCAACATTCTGACTGAATATAT
>JBFXKR010000401.1:0-2745 GCA_050173595.1 Candidatus Berkiella sp. | reverse complement strand
CCGAGCTAAAGAACGAGAGCGCATCTTCACCTTACCAGCAAGATCAAGCTTTTTATTAATCCGACTTTTTCCTAGTTTATTGCCCTGGTTTTTCAAACGACAAATGATAAAAAAGGCTAAAGCTAAAACTAAAACTTAATCCCTAAGAAAAATCCCCAGCCTGGGAGTTTGAATCCCAATACACGAAAAGCTTCTTCTTTTTAAGACAGTGTAAAGTTAAAATGATATTGTAATCTTCAATGATGCCACAAACATACTTAATAAGTTAACTAATATACTAGGAAATGATGATGTCTAAACATGCCGGTCTATTCTTTGTAACCAGTCTTCTTTTACTGTTAAACGCTTGTGCCAGTAAACCATCGATTGGTGAGCAAATGATCTTACAAGGTAAAGGCACCGAAAAAATAGGCGAAAAGTGGGTAGAAGGAAACGAGTTAATTACCAAAGGTAATAAGACTGTTCATCAAGGCGAAGCCAATGTGAAAAAAGGCGAGAAGCTTGTTAAAAAAGGAAAAGCGCAAATTCATAAAGGCAAAGCTATGATCAAAAAGGGAAATAAAATGATGAACAAGAGCGAGCATGTTTTTCAAGAAAAATTTTCAGAACTCCCAGGTGAATAACGCTTAAAATTTTGTCAAAGATGAGTGATCTCATGGAACACGGAACGCTTCAATTTAATACGATTCTCATCTTTGTCCCTTTGTTAGGATTAGGGGCACAATGGCTTGCCTGGCAGTTTCGCATACCGGCCATCATTTTACTCATATTAGCTGGCGCAATCTTTGGACCCATTTTAGGCATTATTCAACCCCAAGCACAATTAGGGCAATTACTTTCTCCATTAGTTAAAGTTTTTGTTGCTTTGATACTATTTGAAGGTGGCCTGTCGCTGCACTTGTATGAGTTTCGTGAAGCATCCAATGGTGTAGGAAGATTAATTTTTCCTTCTGTACCGATTTCCTGGGGACTATATACTCTTTGTGCGCATTATTCAGTGGGCTTTAATTGGCCGATGTCCTTGATATTTGGTGCAATCATTGTTGTTACTGGCCCAACGGTTATTATACCCCTATTGCGCCATGCCAACCTTAAACGACGACCTTCTTCTTACATTAAATGGGAAGGCATTATTAATGATCCATTAGGTGCATTGCTGGCCGTATTGGTATTTCAATATTTTTTATTCAGTGCAACTGGAGAAGGCTGGCAACAAATTCTTTGGTCACTGGCACAAGGTTGTATTGTAGCACTCATTTTAGGTGTTGGTGGCAGCTATTTACTTGCAAAAGCTTTTATTCGTGGCTACGTGCCCGAGTTCTTAAAATCTGCCACCATTTTAGGTGCTGTGCTTATGGCTTATGCCTTATCCAATGCAGTGCAAGATGAAGCGGGGCTTTTGGCAACAACTTTATTTGGTCTAGTGATTGGTAATATTGGATTGCCCAGCACCATTGAAATACGTCGCTTTAATGAAACGCTGGGCGTTTTACTCATTTCTGGCGTATTTATTTTATTAACAGCAAATATTGAATTAGCATCGTTTTTGAATCTTGATTGGAAAGCAGCTCTTTTAATTTTTTCTGTGATATTTATTGCGCGTCCATTAGCCATTTTTATATCAATGATTGGTAGCGATGTCACCTACCCTGAACGCATTCTGCTTGCTTTTGTTGCACCTCGTGGTATTGTCGCAGCGGCAGTAGCTGGGGTCTTTGCCTATGACCTTATTAAAATTGATTTCCCTCAAGCGCAGTTGCTTGTACCGATGATCTTTCTTTTAATTGTTGCCTCCGTTATCGTCTACGGATTTAGCATATCGCCTCTTGCCAAAAAACTAAAATTGGCCGCAGAAAACAACAATGGATTATTAATTGTTGGCGCTTCTCACTGGAACACTGAATTGGCAGCAGCCTTGAGCAAACAAAAAGTCAAAGTTTTAGTGGTTGACACATCATGGCAAAGATTAAAAACGGCTCGCATGCAGGGGCTTCCCTATTATTATGGCCAAGTGTTATCGGAAAATACTGGAGAAGAACTTGATTTAAGTGAAATTGGCTACATTCTTGCGGCAACAGAAAATGATGCTTACAATGTTTTAGTTTGCACACACTTTTCACATAAATTTGGTCGCAATAAAATTTTCCAGCTCCCGATTTTAGAATCCTTTGAAGAAGAGTCCAGAGGAGAACTTCACCCCGCCTTAATAGGGCGAACTATTTTGTCTCAAGATTATACATCGGATGACTTATCAAGATTGCATTTTCTTGGCGATCGCTTTCAAAGCACTAAATTCACTGAGAAATTTACCCCAGAAGAATTTAAAAACCAAGGCATAAAAGAAGGCTTTCCTGTTTTATTATTGCGCGCAAATGGCAGCTTGGACTTTTATAGCAAAGAGAACAAACCTGAGCCAAAAGTTGGGGATGTGTTAATTATTTACGGCCCTGTCAGGGAAGATAAATCATCGTCTTAGTTTTTGTTTCACTTTAATTTGTAGCTTTTAGTCAATATTCATCTTTTAAACAAAGCGACTATAGTTGGCTAGTCTAGCAGGTTTTGTCTTGTACCATTCATGAAGAATGAAAAAGTATTTTATACCCGCTCAGGGATAAAAGACCAATTATCCCAGCACAGGGATAAAATCAAATACTTAACCAATCAAGTGTAAAATTCTATAGCGAATAAAACAGTATGTTTGAGCTTACACTTTTCTTTTTTTCGGGCTAGAAATACCTGCCATTT
>JBFXKR010000400.1:0-2758 GCA_050173595.1 Candidatus Berkiella sp. | reverse complement strand
GCGGTTTCAGGTAAGCCTACTAGACTAAATTGAGTTAATCCTTTTGAAAGGTGGGTTTCATCCACAACTAAAGGCGCATCAAGACCAACATTGGCGCGACTAAAAACAACGGCTATGGACATATTAATTACTTGCTGATTAAAGCGCGCGAGTATAACTTGATAAAAATAATACAGCTAACCACCAATAGCGCTGGATATTTCAGGAATAATTATGCATTAATGCATAATTTAATAAAGAGATATATGCAAGAAACCATATAAACCATAAGCGTTTGGTTTTGTATCAATTTGGTTTTCACAGCATGAGATTATAAAAGAAAGAGCGCCGCAGCGCCCTTAGAAGATAGATATGTGGTTTATCAACCTTGCAATAGCTTTTCTTCCACAAGGTAAATTTCTTCGTGAGTGCCTTCTAACACCAACACATCGCCTTTTTGTAAAATGGTGTGTGGCGAAGGCTCATTACACTTAAAGCCTTTTCTAGAAAAAGAAGCAATCTTAAGCGGAACTTTTTGCGCAATAAAATCTTCAACCGTGCGGCCTAGTGCATAAGCGCTGTCGGTTAATTCAACCGCATGCAGATAGATTTTTTGCTTAGGCGTGTCTTCTAAATGGCCAATGTTTTCACCTTCAAAAAAGCCACGTAGCATTTTATAGCGATTGGCTTTGACTTCGGCCACTTGCTGTTGTGCCTTGGCAGGTGTTTGTCCAAGCAAAATTAACATGTGAGAGGCGAGCATGAGGCTAGACTCAAGCTTGTCGGGGATAACTTCAGTTGCACCAGCAATTTGCATCGCTTCTAAATCGCTGTCGTCGGTTGTGCGCACTAAGATAGGGATATCTTTATTCAATTGACGCACCGCTCTTAAAATTTTAAGCGATTGTTTGGGCGTGCTAAAAGCAATGATTATCAACCGCGCCTTAGAGATACCGGTTGCACTGAGCACGCTTTCTTGTGTGGGATCGCCAAAATACACAGGCTCTGAAGCGGCTCTTGCTTCTCTTAGTCGAACCGGATCGATATCTAAACCAACATAACTGATACCTTCGAATTCTAAGAAGCGCGCTAAGGTCTGTCCTACACGGCCAAAACCACAGATGATCACGTGGCCCTCAAGATCTTTAGGAGGTGTAATTTCTTCGATGGGATCATCGCTTGGTTTTTTAGAAAATTTCAAAATGAACAAGGCAATATTTTTACTTTTGCGGATAAGTAAAGGTGATACGGCCATGCTAATTAAGGTTGCCCCAATAATGATTTGGCTGTCATGAACGTTAATAATATTAAGATCATAGGCAACCGCAATTAAAAACAAACCAAATTCGCCACCTTGGGCTAGCACAATACCGGTTCGAAGCGCAGTTTTTGATGGGGCGCCGGCCAGCTTTGCTAATAGCGCTATTATAAATGCTTTGAATAAAATCAAGCTAAGCAAAATAATCAAGACAGGCTGCCAATCATTCATGACCGCACTTGGATCAAAGACTAACCCAACGGAAATAAAAAAGAAGCCCAGTAGAATGTCTCTAAAGGGTTGGATGTCCGATTCAATTTGGTGAACATATTCTGTTTCTGCTAGCATGACACCGGCTAAAAAAGCACCCAATGCGGCAGAAAGATGAAAATGCTCCGTTAAAAATGCTGAGGCCAAAACAACTAATAAAGCGGTCAACATAAATAATTCAGAAGAACGTGCTTGGGCGATATGTTGAAACAAGGGACGCAATAACCAACGTCCCGCTGCTAACATGACAAAAAATATCAGGGTACCTATGCCAATTTGTTTGAGCAGCACTTGTGTCACAGAATCATCCCCACCACTACCGGCAAGCGCGGGAACGATAATCAGAAAAGGAACGGCTGCGAGATCTTGAAAAAGTAAAATTGCCAAAGCAAGTTTGCCATGGGATTGATCTAATTCATCTTGCTCCACAAGCTGTTTGGTCGCCACTGCAGTGGAAGAGAGTGCCAAAGCGCCGGAAACAGCAATCGCACCCGCCCAACTCATGCCGACAAATTTAGCAACACACATTGCTGCTAAGGTGCAAAGCAATACTTGAAGGCCACCTAAGCCTAACAGTGCGCGTCGCATGGAAATCAGCTTGGGTAGTGATAATTCTAAACCGATAGAAAACATTAAAAAAACAACGCCAAATTCGGCAATGCTGCGGATCTCTTCTTTAGATTCTAACAATCCTAAACCATATGGACCAACACAAGCACCAGCAATTAAGTAGCCTAAAATAGGGGGCAGATGTAATCTTCGTAGCAATGAAACGATAACAACCGCAAGACTCAATATGATTAATAAGATTTCAAAACTTGACACAGTCATTCCCATTTTGTGCAAATCAAAAATAAATTCAACTCACTGTATAACATTTAATAGCCGTCGGTGCCACTTTTCTCTTTGTTTGTATCCACGCGAATCGGTGTAAATTCTCTGATGGTATCAAGGCTGCGAGATTGAGCGCGAAGCGCAGCTGTATTTCGCAGCGTTTTAGCATACAGATCATATAACCTGTGCCTGGTTTCTTTTTGGTAAAATCGCAGTTTATCATTAATTGCTTGTAATTTGTCTGTATATTCTGCAAATCGATGGGCACTGTATTGGCCTGTTTTGCTTTCGGCGATGATCCATTCCAAATCATTCGTGGGTAAGTTGGAAAGTTTATTCTCAGTGATCTCAATGTTGTCGACAAATAATTTCAGTGTGTCTTCGATTTCGTTAAATAAATTTTGTCGTGTTTGGTAG
>JBFXKR010000399.1:0-2762 GCA_050173595.1 Candidatus Berkiella sp. | reverse complement strand
TAGCCCAGTGGTGCGGTAATGAATTTGGTACTTTTGGTGCGGCTGAAACCATGTTGCGCGATTTAAGCAGTATTTTCTTAAAGGATTTTCGCAGTGGCGAAAAACTCAGCCTTAAGAAATCACTAAAATCAGGCATGCTCTTAGCGGCGGTTGCAGTTGCAGCGATTGGGGCAACCACAGCAGGCTGGGCTGGCGTGATGGCATTATCTTTTTGGAATGCAGGCTTAACAGGTGTGGCAGCGACTGCTTTAACCGGCGTACAGTTAGCGACCGCAGGTTTTGTTGCAGGCATCAGTGGCTTAATGACTTTTGTTGGTGCTAAAGATGCGATTCACTTTTTCTGGGGCTTAGGTGCTTGGGATAAGCAAATCGATTTTTCAAAAGAAAAACCATTGGCTGTTCTTACCAAAGAAGCTGAGTTAAAAGGGTATTATCATCAGCATGAACAAAGATTTATTGCAGATTGTAAGTTTGCAGGCAAGGAATTATCAGCTCAACAAACAGCACAGTTGCATGATATCTATGCTCAGTTAGATAATTTCACTGATTCGGTTTTTGCGCAAAGTGCCCAACCAGCTGCGGTTGTATCCCTTAAAGATGCACGCAATGCGAAAGCGAAAGCAACTGAGGCGAGCAAAGTACAAGAAAAACCAAAACCAAAATCCAAAAAACAGGCTCGTAAGTAAATAATAAAACCTAACAAAAACGGCGCCTTGGCGCCGTTTTTTTTTGGGGCAATACATTTTACAAGTAAATATTTGTCGCTCAACTAAATCCTTTTGTCATCTTTTCATACCCGTTTGTCAGTAATCTTTACCTAGTCATAAAAAAATGAACTAAGATTCCAAATAGTACTTAATAGACCTTGAGCAAATTTTTTGCTTTTGCTGTGCAATTGCATTTGAACGCAGCCCCATCCCCCCGTGGGGCCCAGGCGCGAGTTCAAAAGCAATAGCACATCAATACTTAGATTTGTCCAAATTGTAATGAAAGATATTTAGTAATTAAAAATTATTAGGAGCTGGCAAGGTGAAAACTGTGGGATTTTGGTTTTCGTTGCAAATAGCTAGATTAAAGGCACTGTGTATACCTTCATCAGTGCTGCGTTTTATACAACTCTATAAGCTCAGAAAACTGTTTGCCTATGTTGATAAATCAATTCCCTATTACAAAGCATTCAAGGCGCGAAGCTTTCATCAGCTTCCAATCAGTGATAAAGCACTGATGCAAGAAAATTTTCAGAACATGAATGCGAGCGGCTTTACTTATCATCAAATCAAGCAAGCACAATTTGTGCAAAGTCAGCAACTGTTTGTTAATTATTCATTAGGAACATCAGGAAAGCCAAGTGCATTTTTATATACTCAAAAGGAAAAATTAAATGAGCTGACAAGTTTGTTAGCAAATATGTTGCCCGTCACTTTTTTTGCTCAAAAGGTGGCTATTTTCTACTTAAGCGAAACGCCCTATTTCCCTAAGCTAAAATCTCCTTTTTATCAATGGCAATTTTTTGATCTTAAGTCTGATGTCGAGCAGTTGCTGCAAAAGCTTGATGCATTCTCACCTGATCTATTAGTGGCGCCTGTGCAGATACTGTGCAAAATAGCGCAATATCAAAATGAAAATAAAATAAACATTCAGCCTAAAAAAATTGTTGCCATTCACGAGGTATTAACACCAATAGAAGAAAAGATTATTGCAACGACTTTTTCACAAAATGTGCACAAGCTTTATCAATGCGCCGAGGGTTTTCTTGGAACAACATGTGAAATGGGCACACTACATTTAGATGAAGACAATTACTATATCGAAAAAGAATGGATAGACTCAGAAAAAGAAAAGTTCATACCCGTTATCAGTACGCTCAATCGCCGCTTGCAGCCACTTGTTCGTTATAGAATGAATGACATTCTGTGCGTTCAAAAAAACCCTTGCTCTTGCGGCAGTGCCCACGTAGCCATTAAGCATATCATTGGCCGCTGTGAAGATATGCTGTATTTTCAAAAATATGGTAACAATGGTGCGCTTAAACCAATTTACGCTGATGATATTCATCTTGCCATCGCTAAAGCAAGCGGCGGCATTGAGAAATACCAACTTAGACAATCATCTGTGTTAAATATTGAAATCCAATTAAAGGCAGCCAATTTTGAGCTCGCTAAACATTGTATTAGCCAACAGCTAGAAAAATTATCACAACAGCTTGGGGTAAAATGTCCTTTTTTAGTATTCACTGCACTTCAAAGTCCTCCTGTTTTTAATATATTTAGACAAACAGTTCGCTTGAGCAGTCATACCAGCCATTTGTCAGAAAATTAAACGAATAAAATCAACGCGCTGATTATCTTCTGTTAAAAATCCCATTATAAATCCTCATTTTTCGTAGCTACTCTTAAGTGTTAGGTCAGTAGCACTTCTTGGTGCTGTATTAAAATGTGCTGTAAAAAATATCAAGCGAGGCGCTATGAGGAAAAATGACAAAATACAAAAAGTATGAAATGAGATTGAAGCCACTCAAAAGATCATGGCGCAAAATATTGAAAAGATTATTGTGCGCGGCAAGAAGATTGAAACATTGCAAGAAAAATCAATTAAATTGCGAAATGGTGCACAGGCGTTATCACAAAATGCCACTAATTTAAAAAGTAAATTACAATGGCGCAATATACAATTAACGGCGGTGATGGTTGGCTTTTTGGTAGGCGCATTAGGCGCTATGGCCTCAGGGGCTGGCGCTATTGCCATATCGTTATATGGTGCAT
>JBFXKR010000398.1:0-2774 GCA_050173595.1 Candidatus Berkiella sp. | reverse complement strand
TTGTTGCATCTAGAAGAAGAAAAAAGTCATCTCTTAATATTTAAAAATAAAACCTTATATATGATGAGAGATCTTGACATGGGTATCACTATGTTAAGAGAAGCAAAAAGAGATGAATTAAAGGAAGCAAATTTTTACCAAGATTTTGCAATGGAGATCCAACGTTCCTTTGATTATTGTGCCAGCAAACTTCAAAACGCCAATGTATCCCGGTTATTGCTAACACCACTTCAAGAGAAAAGACCTGGACTATTGTCTAATTTAAGTAACATTTTAGGTTTACCGGTTAGAGAAATACAGTTTGAAGAGTTCATGAAAGTCAATGAAGCGTTTTTGCCACTTAAAGAAGGAAAAAGTGCTGTAGCTATTGGTGCAGCCTTAAATCAAGAAAATCCATGATGATACTAAAACAAAACATTAATTTTTACCAAGTTGAAGAAGAATATGCGCCAGCACTGTCTTTGACGCGCATGCTACAAGTTTGGTTAGCGTTGATTATTATTTTGGGGATATTGGCTATTCAAGCAAAATGGGTCGAGCATGGCGAGGCCAATAAACTAAAAAGTTTAAATCATGAGAGAGAAGCTGTAAATGCAGAGCTCATTACCATGAGCAAGGCCCTAAAAGCAAAAAATAATCCACAGAAATTGCAAGCGGAGCTTAATACACTACAAGAGCAAATCAGTAAAACGCAGGCCGCTATTGAGAAGTTGCAATCGCAAGAAAATAATGATCATTATCATCTCTTTGCATATTTAGAAGGTTTTGCATCAGCCCATGTTAAAGGCACTTATATATCTCATTTTCTTATTCAAAATGAGGGTGGAAAAATGGTTTTTGAAGGTGATGCCTTAGCGCCGCAATTAATCCCACAAATGGTGCAGTCATGGGAAAAAAATACTGTCATGAAAGGAAGAAGATTTCAAAAACTAAATATTTCTCGAATCAAAGAAAACAATCAGTGGGTGAAATTTAATTTGCAGGCACAATAAATAATGAAATCCAATTTAATAGCATATTGGGTAAAAGCAAAGCATCAGATTAATGCACGGTCATTGCGTGAGCGTGCTTTGTTGCTATTGACGGGGCTAGTGGTTATCTGGGTGATGATGTTTCATGCAAATGATACACCCAAAGATACCATTGAGGACATTGGTAATTTAGAACAAGAGGTCAGCGCAACAAAGCAAGAGCTTGAAGTTTTAAAAATGAAACTGCAAAAACAAGAAAACCCTGGTTCAAACGAGCAAATTAAACAGCTCAAAAATAGTTTAGATGAACACAATCAACGGCTCAATCACTACCGTGAAAAGCTGATTAAACCTGAACTTGTACCACTGATGTTTGAAAAATTGTTCTCTGATTTCTCAGGGTTAACATTGGTAGATGTTCAAACACTGTCACCTAAAGAGCTTGTTCAAGTGAATGTGAAAGCTAAAAATGAAACAGCGCTATATCGACATGCTATCCGATTAACATTTGATGGAGAGTATATCAATCTTGTCAATTATCTTAAAATGATAGAGCGACTTGAGTACCCCTTGTGGTGGGATGAAATTGAATACAAGATTACAACCTTTCCTAAGGCACGGATTGTGTTAACAGTATACACCTTAAGTGAACATAGTAATTGGATAGGTGTGTAGATGATTAAAAAATTAAAGCTGGGTGATTTGTTACTTGAAAACAAAGTGATTACACAATTTCAATTAGAAAAAGCCCTCAAAACTCAAAAAGGTTCCGGAAAAAAATTAGGCGATGTTCTTATCGAAGAAGGTTTAATTGATGAGACATCTCTTTTATTATTTTTATCAAAACAATTAAACTTACCTTTTCTTGAATTAAATTACTATAAAATTAAACCAGAAGTGATCCGAGAGCTGCCCGAAGCCATGGCAAGACGTTACAATGCTATTCCTATTGATAGAATTAAAAATGGCTTTTTAGTTGCTGTTGCCGATCCTACGGATGTGGTTGCCTTCGATGAAGTTTCAAAAAAACTTAAAAAGCAACTTCGTTTGGTAGTTGTGCGCGAAAAAGATCTTTTGCGTGTCATTGATGAGGTGTATCGTCGCACAGAGGAGATTGCATCCTTAGCGGGGGAGCTTGAGCAAGAAATTGGTGTTGTTTCCCTTAAAAATGAGATGGATGAGGAGATGGGTGATGCGCCCATCAAAAAGCTACTGAATTCAATTTTTGAAGATGCTATCCAAGTCAATGCTTCAGATATTCATATAGAGCCTGCTGAAAATGGCATGCGTATACGCCAACGTATTGATGGCGTATTACAAGAACAAGTGATGAAAGGCAGAACCATTATTTCTGCTATTATTTTGCGCTTAAAACTGATGGCGAAATTAAATATTTCAGAAAGAAGATTGCCACAGGATGGTCGATTTACCATACGGATAAAAGACAGAAAAATCGATGTGCGCATTGCTACCATGCCGGTTGAAAGTGGAGAAGCGGTGGTGATGCGCTAGCTTGATCAAACCCAAGGTGTTTTACGTTTGAATGAGTTAGGTATGTCCTGCGGCATCTTAGAGAAATTTCGCCATCATTTATCAAGGCCTCATGGCATGATTTTGGTAACAGGCCCCACAGGAAGTGGAAAATCAACCACGCTTTATGCAGGCTTAACTGAATTAAACACGGTTGATAAAAAAATTATTACTGTTGAAGATCCAGTTGAATATTCATTTGACAGGATAAACCAAGTTCAGGTGCAACCAAAAATTGGGCTTAATTTTTCAACAATTTTGCGCTCAGCATTA
>JBFXKR010000397.1:0-2795 GCA_050173595.1 Candidatus Berkiella sp. | reverse complement strand
AACTGAGAAATCCATCGAAACCGAAATTCAAGAAATTATACGAACTTGGCAGTACAGAGGTGAGTAAACAACCTCATAATTGCTTATTTTAGCCTGACCTGAAACCTATCCTACTACCTTCATTTGTCTAGAAATAGTAAGATGAGAGTGAGTAGTACCCTAAGGGCGGCAAAATGAGTGTATATACTTCTCTTAGAGATCATTTTTTAATCGCAATGCCAAGCATGGTCGATCCTAACTTTGCCCATTCCGTGATTTACATTTGTGAACACTCACCAGAGGGTGCAATGGGCATTGTTATTAATATGCCCCTAACCATACATCTAGGCGATGTACTACAAAATATGAATATCAAGACTCAAGATGCCGATTTACAACTTGCTCCCGTACTTGCCGGTGGACCCATTCAACAAGAAAGGGGCTTTGTGATTCACCGAGGTAGCGATGAAAAGTGGGAATCTTCTTTAGCACTAACTAAAACCATCAGCATTACCACCTCAAAAGATATTTTATTTGCCATTGCCAACCACAAAGGCCCGAAAGATCATATTGTTGCTCTTGGCTATGCAGGTTGGGACAGTGGCCAAATTGAACGTGAAATTGCCCAAAATACCTGGTTATGCGGCCCTGCAAATCCACAAGTGCTTTTTGAAATTGCGCCAGAAGATCGTTGGCGTGCAGCAGGTGCATTATTGGGTGTCGATATGGATCACCTCTCTGCAGAAATCGGACATGCCTAATGTTAGTTCTTTACTATTGTGTATATGGCAAATTGCATTGAAGTGGGCTTTTAAGCAATGAGAGGTACTTTTCTGGGATTTGATTTTGGCACAAAATATTTAGGTATTGCAGTCGGTCAAACTATCACCCAAACAGCCCGCCCCTTAGTCACCCTTGTTGTTCACAAAGGAGTGCCGCATTGGGAAACATTAGATAAAATCATCCAAGAATGGCAACCACAGGCATTCATTGTAGGTTTAGCCATACAACCTGATGGCTCACATTCTGCTACCAGCAAAAAAGCGCTCAAATTTGGAAAAAGCTTGCAATCGCATTACAATATAGCGGTTCATTATATTGAAGAAAGGCTGACGAGTGTTGCCGCCAAAGAAAGAATCAAAGAAAATGTGGCAATGACAGCAATTGAGAAAGATCTAGATGCCGTTGCTGCTGCTATTATTCTAGAATCTTGGTTACATGGCCTTGCACAGGAAATAGGTGATGCTACAGTTTAATAAGCAAAAACGTCTGAAACACTTACTCACTATCGATGGCCTAAAAAAAGATCATATCACAGAAATTCTAAACAGAGCCGAAGATTTTTTTATTCCCCACACCGGAGAAATTAAACAAACCAACGATTTGCATGGCAAAACGGTGGCCAACCTTTTTTTTGAGCCCAGCACGCGCACGCGCTCTACCTTTGAGCTTGCCGCTAAAAAGCTTTCCGCCAATGTACTTAACTTAGATATCTCGCATTCTTCTACCTCCAAAGGGGAATCTTTACGCGACACTGTACGCAACTTACAAGCCATGCAGTGCCAAGTATTTGTCGTTCGGCATAGCGCAAGTGGTGCAGCCCACTTTGTTGCCGAACATGTGAATGAAGATGTCGCGATTATTAATGCTGGTGATGGCTGCCATGCTCATCCAACGCAAGCTTTATTAGATATGTTCACCATTCGTAAACACCGTGGAGAGTTCCATAAACTCAATGTTGCTATCATTGGTGATATTTTACATTCACGTGTTGCACGCTCTCAAATTAATGCCTTACAAATTTTAGGTGCCGCCCAAGTGCGCGTCATAGGCCCTCAAACGTTGATTCCAAAACATATTGAACAAATGGGTGTTAAAGTGTTTCATGATTTACGCCAAGGACTACAAGGTGTGGATGTGATCATGATGCTTCGATTACAACTTGAGCGCATGCAATCAGGCTTGCTACCCAAAGGCAATGCTTATTACAGACTGTTTGGCTTAACCAGCGAAAGTTACCAAGCCGCAAATCCTGATGCATTGATTATTCACCCGGGTCCCATCAATCGCGGTGTTGAGATAGATTCTGATATCGCAGACTCCCCCAATGCCGTCATTCTTGATCAAGTCACCAATGGCATAGCCATACGTATGGCAGTGATGTCATTGTTAACAGAAAATACCAAAGGTTTAACATGAACATTGTTATCAAAAATGGTCGTGTGATAGATGTTGCTAACAAGTTAGATAAGACAACTGATATTGCTATTGAAAATGGAAAAATAAAGCATATCGGTGATATCCCTGCTCACTTTGTCGCAACGCAGACCATTGATGCCCGTGATCGTTGGGTGTTGCCTGGACTGATTGATATTTGCAATCGCCCACAGATGCATCATCCTCAAGGCGCTTCACTGATAAATGAAGCAAATGCCGCACTAAAACGTGGGATCACAACACTTTGCATCCCACCTGATTGTGATCCCATTTTAGACACCAGTGCCAACGCTATCAGATTAAAGCAAAACAGCACACTGCCAGCCATTCATCCCATTGGTGCACTCACAACTGCGCTTTCAGGTGAAGCCATTGCAGATTTGACATCACTGAAGGAAGCTGGATGTGTTGCTTTTAGTAATGCACAACGTCCTATTGCAGACACAAAAATGTTGCGACATTGTTACGATTATGCTGCAAGCTTCAACTTAACAGTAATTGTTGCCCCACAATGCGCCATGTTAGCAAAAGTTGGCATTGCTCATGAAGGTTTTGTTGCCTTGCGACTTGGGTGGCATGGGATACCAGTTAGCTCTGAA
>JBFXKR010000396.1:0-2798 GCA_050173595.1 Candidatus Berkiella sp. | reverse complement strand
AATTATTGCTGATAGCAAAAGAGGAAGATGATAATCAAGCATTCCAAGATTTAGAAGAAGAAGGCATCAGGCTTGAAAAAATAGTCGAAGACTTAGAATTTCGTCGTATGTTTTCAGGTGAACTTGATCAAAACGATGCTTATCTTGACATTCAAGCAGGATCTGGCGGCACCGAAGCACAAGATTGGGCAGAAATGTTATTGCGCATGTTCTTGCGTTGGGGAGAGCGCAAAGGTTTCAAAATGACTTTGCAAGAAGCCTCCAGTGGTGAAGTGGCAGGGCTAAAAAGTGCCACAGTAAAAGTCGAAGGTGAATTTGCCTATGGATGGCTTCGCACCGAAACAGGTGTGCATCGCTTGGTGCGTAAATCACCATTTGATTCAGGAAACCGTCGTCATACCTCATTTGCAGCCGTTTTTGTATCGCCAATCGTGGATGATAGTATTGATATTGTGATAAATCCGGCAGACTTAAGAGTGGATACATATCGTGCCAGCGGAGCAGGGGGGCAGCACGTTAATAGAACCGATTCTGCTATTCGTATTACCCACATTCCTTCAGGTATTGTTGTGCAGTGTCAAAGCGACAGATCACAACATAAAAATCGCTCAGAAGCTATGAGCCAGTTAAAAGCAAAATTGTATGAAATGGAAATGCGAAGCAGGCAAGCACAACAAATGGCACTTGAGCAAAGCAAATCAGATATTGGTTGGGGAAGCCAAATTCGTTCATACGTATTAGATGATTCCAGAGTAAAAGATTTAAGGACAGGGGTTGAAACATCCAATACCCAAGGGGTTTTAGATGGCAACCTGCTAGAAATGTTTATGACAGCCAGTTTAAAGAGTGGACTATAATGACGCACAATCAAGAAACTGACATCGTTGAAGATGTCAATGAACAAATAAGACAACGACGTGAGAAATTAAAAGCAATGCGTACTAAGGGTAACGCATTCCCTAATGATTTTAAACGAGATCACCTGAGTGCTTGTGTGCATGGTGAATATGGCGAATTAGATAATGACGCCTTTGAAGCCAAACCAGTTTCAGTCAAAATGGCTGGTAGAATCATGACGCGTCGTCATATGGGAAAAGCAAGTTTTGTCAATATTCAAGACATGTCAGGCCAAATGCAAGTATATTTGCGACAGGATGATTTGCCTGAAGGTGTTTATGAAGATTTTAAACATTGGGATTTAGGTGACATCATTGGTGTTGAAGGAAAATTATTTAAAACCAAAACCAATGAGCTTTCTGTTAAGGCAAACAAGGTTGTGTTATTAACCAAAGCCCTGCGACCGCTTCCTGAGAAATATCATGGTTTAACTGATCAGGAAATGCGATATCGTCAACGATATTTAGATATCGCAACCAATGAAAAATCACGTCAAACTTTTAAAACACGCGCTAAAATCATCCATGCGATGCGAGAGTTTTTTAGTTCGCATCAATTTATGGAAGTAGAAACGCCCATGATGCATCCTATTCCTGGTGGTGCAACCGCAAGACCCTTTACAACCCATCATAATACACTTGATATGAAACTGTATTTACGTATTGCGCCAGAGCTTTACTTAAAAAGGTTAGTGGTAGGCGGATTTGAACGCGTTTTTGAAATCAACCGAAGTTTTAGAAATGAGGGCCTCTCTACACGTCATAACCCTGAATTCACCATGATTGAATTTTATCAGGCTTATGCAGATTACCATGAATTGATGGATTTTACTGAAGAGCTATTTAAATACTTGGCGCAAAAAGTACTGGACACGCAGGTGATTGAGTATCAAGGCGAAAGCTATGATTTTTCTAAACCATTTGCACGCATGACAGTCAAGCAGGCAATTTTACAATTTAATCCTAAATTAAATGCAACCGATGTAGATGATCTGGCTAAAATAACGGATTATGCAAAAAGCATTGGCGTGCAATTAAAGCCAGGATACGGTTTGGGTAAAATTCAAATTGAAGTTTTTGAAAAAACAGTAGAAGATAAATTAAAACAACCTACCTTCATTACTGAATATCCCCTGGAGGTTTCTCCTTTGGCGCGTTGTTCTAATGACAACCCACAATTGACCGACAGATTTGAGTTTTTTATCGGTGGCAGAGAGCTTGCCAACGGATTTTCTGAGTTAAATGATCCAGAAGATCAAGCTGCGCGCTTTAAAGAACAAGCATCGCAATTAGCCCAAGGCGATAATGAAGCGATGCATTATGATGCTGATTATATTGTGGCACTTGAGCATGGCTTGCCACCCACCGCAGGTGAAGGGATTGGGATTGATAGGTTGGTCATGTTATTCACCGATTCACCTTCCATTCGTGATGTGATTTTGTTTCCTCAAATGCGACATGTTGCCGGTGATTAGCTATTTAAAGGAAGACGTTTAAATGCACGAGATAAAAAACTGGCTATTTTATTGACAAAGCTGACTTGAACAGTTAACTTACGTTTTTTCGCCATATTTTGGAGAAGGTAATGGAAACGCCCGTTGTTCAAGTCATGGATTGTCCTGTTATCGCAAATCTTGTTATCCCTGTAACGTGCGAGATAAATGAAACTGTTTATGCGCCGCTCGTTGATAGCCAACCAAGCAACCAATGGGTGCCCTGTGCGGCTTATGATATAGGCTCCGGCGCGACTAAATTTATGGGCGCTATGGTAGATGTGAACACGCATCATATTGCGCAGGTTTTCTACAGCGGCTCCATACCTGTGGCCTATCGCCAAGATTTAATCGACTCAGGAAGCAATGATTTTTCTGATCTTATCCAGGATATGGGCTTAAACGCACT
>JBFXKR010000395.1:0-2805 GCA_050173595.1 Candidatus Berkiella sp. | reverse complement strand
TGGTTTCGACGGTGTAGCAGAAATTTTCTTTAGCACCACAGTCAGGAGGCACTGCGCCATCTTTTAATTCATAGCAATATTGGCCTGCTTGTTCACCGGTGGTGTGCACGAGTAAGTTACCATATTGACCACAGATCCGAATATCGCCACAGGCATCTGGGGTTGCAATCGTGTCACCGAATTTAATTTGGGTAATACTAGCGCAATCGACTTTTTGATCATTGGCTAATAAATTGCCAGTCGCTTTGGTGGCTGATTTTACGGTAGGATCTTTGCCATCGCAGCCGCAGACGGTTTCAACTACACAGATAGCATCACAATCGTTATTAGCATCAGGCTCAGGGAGCTTGATAAGCTTAACATCTAAATCGATGTTCAATTCAGCAGAGTCTTTACAACCATCTTTGGTTTCGACGGTGTAGCAGAAATTTTCTTTAGCACCACAGTCAGGAGGCACTGCGCCATCTTTTAATTCATAGCAATATTGGCCTGCTTGTTCACCGGTGGTGTGCACGAGTAAGTTACCATATTGGCCACAGATCCGAATATCGCCACAGGCATCTGGGGTTGCAATCGTGTCACCGAATTTAATTTGGGTAATACTAGCGCAATCGACTTTTTGATCATTGGCTAATAAATTACCAGTCGCTTTGGTGGCTGATTTTACGGTAGGATCTTTGCCATCGCAGCCACAGACGGTTTCAACTACACAGATAGCATCACAATCGTTATTAGCATCAGGCTCAGGGAGCTTTTCAAGTTTTACTTGTAAGTCGATTTTAAGCTCAGCAGAATCTTCGCAGCCATTTTTATCGACGATAGTGTAGCAAAATTCATCTTTAGCGCAATCTTGAGGCACCACTCCTTCGTTAAGCTCATAGCAGTATTGGCCAGCATTATTACCTGAAGTATGCAAGGTTAGGGTACCATAGATGCCTTGGATGCTGATGATCCCATGAGCATCAGGTGTGACTGTGTTTCCATTTGATTTGACTTGAGTGATTTGTGCACAATCGGCTTTATCATTTTCTAACAAGTTGCCTTGAGCTTTGGTGGCTGATTTTACGGTAGGATCTTTGCCATCGCAGCCGCAGACAGTTTCCACCACACAGATAGCGTCACAATCGTTTTTAGCATCAGGATGCTTGTCATCGCATTTTGGTGGTTCTTCGTCACAATGTGGTGGCTTATCATCATCGCAGTGTTCTTTAGGTTTGTCATCATCACATTTTGGTGGTTTATCGTCTTTGCAGTCTTCCTTGGGTTTATCATCATCACATTTTGGTGGTTTATCGTCTTTGCAATCTTCCTTGGGTTTATCATCATCACATTTTGGTGGTTTATCGTCTTTGCAGTCTTCCTTGGGTTTATCATCATCACACTTAGGAGGTTTTTCGTTTTTACAGTCTTCCTTGGGTTTATCATCATCACACTTTGGTGGTTTGTTGTCTTTACAATCTTCCTTGGGCTTATCATCCTCACATTTAGGAGGTTTATTGTCTTTGCAATTGTTGTCTTTAGTATCTTTATGATTAGATAATGCTTCATTCACAATGTTTTTAATAAAAGACGATGAGTTTGGTTTGCTTTGCCCTGAATTAAACAAAGAATTCATTGCACTCAAGACATTTTCAATTGATTTTTTATTATTACTCATTGTCTGTTACCTCACAAATAGAATGCCTAAGGTATATAGGGATACTCAAAATTACACATCTATTTAGGGTTTAAAGGTATTGGACTAAGGTACAATTTTGATCTTGTATTTATTCCAGTGGACACAAGACTATACACAACTGATCAATTGTTACTTTATGTATGCAGTCTAAATGGGAGAGAAATGTTTAAAGATAGGTCAAAAATTAATGGGGATCTACTTGCGATTTTTTTAAAATGGATAGGTCATTATCTTTTTCTAACCAAATTGTGTTGATCCATAACTTGAAGTTATTTCTAAAGGTTTCATCTTCCGTGTAGTTTCCTTTGAGCAGGTCGGTGGGTATTTCTCTAATTTGTAATTTAACCGTTATGTCATGAACACGTCCGCAAAGAAAATCCCAAAAGCTTTTCTTGCCCTCAGGGTAAAATATTGTTACATCTAAAATTTGTGTTATTTTGCTATCCATAGCATTGATAGCATAAGCAAAGCCGCCTAATTTAGGATTTAATAAATTTTTGAATTGTGAATTTTGCTTTTGGTGTTTTAATGCTGTGTATCTTGTACCTTCTAGAAAGTTTAAAATCGTAACAGGCATGTTTTGATATTTAATACATGCTTTTTTAGTAGCTAATAAATCCTTGTTTCGAAGTTCAGGATTTTTATCAATTTGTTCTTTGGTATGTCTGTGCATAATAGGAAAGTCATATGCCCACCATGCAAGATTTAGCACAGGCAACCACATGAGTTCTTTTTTAATAAAGAAGCGAATAAAAGGAATTTTCTTTAGAAAAATTCTTTGTAATACTAAAATATCTGTCCAACTTTGATGGTTGCAAATGATAAAATACCACTGTTTATATTCTAAATGAGAAAAATCTGGTAAATCCCATTTGATATTCATGGTTGAATCCATGATAAAATTATTGGACCGAATCCAATTATCAGACATTATTAGTAATAAACGATTAAAAAAGGCAAGAATGGATTTTGTTGGGGAAAGCACCTTGAACACGAATAGTATATACATCGGGGTGCACCAAAAAATGGTGTGAGCTGCAAGAAAAAAACAGTTATAGCAGCCTTTAATCATTTGCCCAATTTTTTTAAATATCTTTATCTTGTTATTCTCTGATGAAAATGGTTTT
>JBFXKR010000394.1:0-2824 GCA_050173595.1 Candidatus Berkiella sp. | reverse complement strand
GCCAATCCTGTAGTGTGAATCGCAGGATGATGACCAATTTAAGCACAAACAAAGCAAATAAAATGGCCATGCCAATATTAACAAATCCAATAATAAACAGTAAAAGAGGTTTTTTCTCAGCATACAAAGAGCTTGCTTTGGCAAGTTCATTTGCATTGGGTTGATACTCAATTTTAATATTCATACTGTCTCGCTTGTTAAGAATAGTCCAACAACATCATTTAAAAATTGATAACCTAAGGAACTTGTACAGATACGCTTTTCAAAAGGGCCTATCCATCCTTTTTGATAGGCTATCTGTAATTGAGGTGCAATCACACCAAGATCTAGTCCCGTTCTTTGCGTAAAGAGATCTGCATCAACCCCGTTTTTTAAACGCAATGCATTTAGCATAAATTCAAAGGCAAGATTATCTTGTGAAATGGTTGTGTTTGTTTGCACGAAACCTTGTGAGATATCCATATATTGCTTAGGATGCCTAAAGTGTGCGAATCGCGAAATGGTTTGCTTATTAACGTCGGTAATTTTACCATGTGAGCCTGCGCCAATCGCAAGATAATCACCGAACTCCCAATAATTTAAATTATGTACACACATTTTGTTTTTGCTGTAAGCAGACACTTCATATTGCGCATAGCCATGTTTTGCAAGGAGTGCTTGCCCTTGCGCTTGCAAAGATAAAATCTCATCTTCTTTGGGCAAGGGTGGTGGTTGTAGATAAAAAGGCGTATTGGGCTCTAAAGTTAATTCATACCACGAAAGATGACTGGGATTTGCTTTGATGGCTTGCGCTAAATCATTTAAACCTTCATCACGTGTTTGTTCAGGCAAACCAAACATCAGATCTAAATTAAAGTTATCAAATTGGGCTTGTTTGACATAGTCGATTGCTTGTAATGCTTCATCCTTGCCATGGATGCGCCCAAGCAGTTTTAAATGCTTATCATTAAAACTTTGTATACCAAGTGATATTCGATTAATACCTATTTCTTTATATTCTTTAAAACGCACCATGTCCGAGGCGCCTGGATTTGCTTCAATCGTGATTTCGGCCTCACTAATCAGATGCGTGCGAGCACGAATGCCCTGTAGTAGTTTATCAAGGGCAACACTTGAAAATAAGCTGGGTGTGCCGCCACCGATAAAGATACTGATAATGCGACGGCCCCAAATTTGGGGTAAGTGTTGCTCAAGATTGAGCAAAAGCGCATCTATATAAGCATTCTCTGGTAATGTTTGGTGTAGTGTATGGCTATTAAAGTCGCAATAAGGACATTTTTTGATACACCAAGGCAAATGAATATAAAGTGATAAAGGTATTGTCTGCGTGAAGTTTGTCACAGGTTGCTCGTGCAGTATTCTTTAAATTGAAGATAAAATAACGCTAAGGCCTTGGCACGATGACTCATCATGTTTTTTTGCGCAGCCGTAAGTTGAGCTGCGCTACAAGCTGACTCTAAGACATAAAAAATAGGATCATAACCAAATCCGCCTTCGCCAATTGGCGCACTTAATAATTGCCCATCCCATCGCCCTTGGCTGATGATCGGGGCTGGATCTTCAGCAAAACGCACAAAGGCCAGGGCACAATAAAAATGAGCACCTCGATGAGGCGCTGGTACTTGTTTCATTTCATCAAGGAGTTTATGAAGGTTGTCTTTATCGCTTGCATTAACGCCAGCAAAGCGAGCAGAAAAAATGCCAGGTCTGCCTTGTAGCGCATCAACAACAATACCTGAATCATCAGCGAGTGCAGGAAGTTTAGCATGTTTCGATGCATGTCTTGCTTTTAATATGGCATTCTCAATAAAGCTTAATCCGGACTCAATTGCGCTTGGCATCATAAATTCGCGTTGCGAAACTAAGGTGATAGGTAATTCTTTAAAGAACAATTGAATTTCTTTTAATTTGCCTTCATTTTCAGTGGCTAAAACGATTTTCATATAAACTCACATACTCGTTAAAAAAGTGTGGACTGCATTAGCAACAAGATCAGGTGAGTCAAGATGCACATGATGTTGCCCAGGCATTTCAAATAAGCTTGCATTTTTTAGTGCTTTTAAACGATTTGAAGCAACTTCTTTAGGAAAGGGGTAACCTTGCATTGGCTTTATCACACAGACCGGGGAGGTAATTTCACTTAGATAAGCAAGCACCTGCTCTTCTGTCATTAATTGCGCTAAAGGCATTAGTAGTCTGGGATCGGTACGCCAAGTCCATTGGCCGTTTTCTAATTGTTTTAAGCCGCGTTCAACTAAAATCCGCACCGAGCTTTCTTTCATATGATTTGCTTTTAAACGTGCTTGTACGGCATCTTCAGCTGTTTCATAACGAGGCGATTTTTTATGCGGTTTGGCTATTATTTCATTAATGTACGTTCTATATTGTAAAGGGGCCTCAAAAGCTGGTTTGGTTAAAGCGCCCAAGGCATCAATTAAGACAGACCACAGGATCCTATCGTAAATGGTGCCTGCAATATAACTGCTCACAGCGGCTCCAAGTGAATGACCTACTAAAGCAAATTTTTCCCACCCTAATTCTTGTGCAACCAAAATGGCAGTGGTTGCAATATCTAAGATGTGAAAAGTAGCGCTTTTGGGCGGGTGCGAAGAGTAGCCATGACCAGGTAAATCAATCGCTACTATATGACAATCAGGTAACAAAGGGGCTAAGTTATCAAAACTCGCGGCGTTATCTAACCATCCATGTAAAGCCAAGGTGGGGATATTGCTATCATCATGCCATACTTTGGCTGCAATCTCTAAGTCTCTTACCTTCAGTTTAATTTCATTAGCCATATTAGACCTATTTTTCCAATGCCTTA
>JBFXKR010000393.1:0-2827 GCA_050173595.1 Candidatus Berkiella sp. | reverse complement strand
AATGTTATCGCCACGTAAAATTTTAAATTTTTTGCCATCCATAAATACGGGTGCTGCAGGTGTCTCACCGGTGCCTGGTAGGCTTATCCCAATATCAGCATGTTTACTTTCACCTGGGCCATTCACCACACACCCCATCACCGCCAATTTGAGCTCTTCAACGCCTTTATATTTTTCGCGCCATACTGGCATATTGTTGCGCACATGGTGTTGAATTTTTTGCGCCAACTCTTGAAACACTGTACTTGTAGTGCGACCACAGCCTGGACAAGCTGTTACCATCGGTGTAAATGAGCGTAGTTCCAATGATTGCAAAATTTCTTGGCACACCACCACTTCTTTGGTTCTATCGCCACCGGGCTCTGGTGTTAAAGAGGCACGAATGGTATCGCCAATCCCCTGCTGTAACAAAATGGCAAAAGAGGCTGCTGTGGCAATAATACCTTTGCTATCCATGCCCGCTTCAGTTAGTCCTAAGTGCAAGGCATAGTTGCTTCTTTTGGCAAGCTCTATATATAACGGTACTAATTCTTGAACTTTACTGACTTTGCAAGCCAAAATAATTTTATCTTTAGCCATACCTAATTTTTCAGCTTGTTGTGCACTGGCTAAGGCTGAGATCACCAAGGCTTCTCGGGTAACATCTTTTACATCTCTTGGATTGGTTAATTTGGCATTTTCATCCATTAAACGCACGACGAGATCTTGATCTAAGCTGCCCCAGTTCACGCCAATGCGCACAGGTTTATCGTGCTTAAGTGCAACATCAATCATGGTGCTAAAATTCACATCGTGTTTATCACCAAAACCGACATTGCCTGGATTGATACGATATTTTGCTAAGCGTTGCGCGCAATCTGGAAATTCGGTTAATAATTGATGGCCAATATAATGAAAATCACCAATGAGCAAGGGCTCATCCCATCCCATTTTCACTAAAGCATCATAGATATGAGGAACAGCGCGAGCGGCATCTTTGTTGTTAACTGTTATACGAACCAGCTCTGAGCCTGCTTTATACAATTCATAACATTGGCGTGCAGTTGCTTTAACATCTGCCGTATCTGTATTGGTCATGGATTGCACAACAATCGGCGCGCCACCCCCAATGGTGATTTTGCCAATTTTGACTGGCACAGTTTTATGCCGTTCTTGTAACAAAGCACCACTGAAGCGAGAATCGTTTGTCATAACCTCTCCAACAACAAAGTTAGCTTGGTAAGCTGTTTTTTTATAAGGTTTTTATTTTAACATGAGTACAACGAAGCAAATAGAATAAAAAACTATATTTTAGTTACTAGACTGAATATCAAATCGACTCATAAGCTAATATTACTCTCATGAGTTTTAGGAGCTCATCATGTCGCACAAAGATGAACCAGCAATGGAGAACCCCTCGCAAATGCTGAGTTTTTATGTCCATCACCTTGAACAACTAGATAGATTATTAGCTGTGATTGAATTGCTAAAAACAGAAAACCGTCAATTACGGCAAATGGTGCTTAAGCAAAATCCCCAGAGAAAATTACCTGAAAAAAGCCCAACAACGCATGCTAAACCTAGAATAACGTGTTGGACTTTTAATGAAAAAGCTTAGCGTCTTCTTCTACGCGTAACTGCTTTAGTATGCACTGCATCATTGCTTGGTTCTTCGCCTGCATCAGGATTTGCTTGTGGAGCAACGCTTTGACGTAGCAAATCATGACGTTGCCCTGCAGCTTCTAAAGCAACATCCGCTTCTTCACGCTCTTGCTTTCGCAACTCATTGAGTTCTTTGAGCTGATTAACCACATCTTGATATTTTTCAGTTAAAGCTTCGGTACGCTCAATGGCACGATGCGCCAAATTTTCACTGACATTAGATAAAAGCGCTCTGGTTAAAAAGGTTGTACCAATACCGACCATCGAGGCAATTGCCCCCATGGCAAAGGTCAATGCAGCAAGCGCTGAAAAGCCTTCTAAAGATGAGAAAAAGACTGGCGCCCATTTGAGCATGCCATAAGCAGGTATTGTCGCCGTTAAAGTGAGTCCAACCCATGCGCTTGCTGTCAACGCTAGGGCAACCGGTAAAACCCATTTCACCCAGTTGTACCACCAAGGAAATGCTAAATTTTCAGATGATCTTGGTCTTTGCACTGCAACACCTCATAAAGTTAAAAAACTAAAAACTATTAGCTATTTTATGAGCCATGGAGTTTACGCAATATTCGGATAGCTGAAAATACTTATAGTCAAATTCTTTTGCCATTGGCCGATAAGCTTACCAATCTAAGGGTGGTCAAACGAGCAAGCGCAAGTTATGATAATTTGTTGCTGCCATAAAGGGTTCATCATGAAAAACTTAAAAAAATATAATGAATTCGTCCAATCCTTGGAGCTTAAAGCCCAGGGTGGATTATTTTTTCACAGGATCAACGAGCAAATCTATATTACCGATTACTCTCACCGCCTTTTAGGGATCTGGGAGCTTGATCCAGGTCATGTGATCTCCTTTAAAGATACCATGAATCAAATCTCTGATCAGATCTCAAGTTCTTCATCCTAAAGCCTTACCAAAAATTGGCCGACACTTCCTATAGATTTGCCAATCTTCGCAATAAAACGAAGCATGGTTAAAATGTCGCTTTCCTAACAAACAGCAATGAAATTTTCATTGCCATAAACGGAATGGAACTCCTAAAACTGTGAGGTCATCTTTATGTATGACAAATGGAATTACGGAGTTAAAAAGAGCTTTAATGCTTATAGCAACACCGCCGAATCTCGCGATGAAGAGGTATCGAATCGTGGGTTTGAGCAACAAGCTAAAAGCCATGAAAAAGAACAG
>JBFXKR010000392.1:0-2849 GCA_050173595.1 Candidatus Berkiella sp. | reverse complement strand
TTTATATGTTGATAATATGCAACTGGGCGATCATGTCAAAACAAGTCCATGTGTTGCTTCTTGCGAAAACTTTAATACACCTTTAGAGAAACTTCAGCCATATATTCAAATGCAAGGCCAAAAAGTATTTAAACTCGCTGTGTCAAAACTTGGCGAATTAGTTAAAGAAACTTTAAAATTTCACGAGTTAACTGCAAACGACATTGATTGGCTAGTGCCTCATCAAGCAAATAGCAGAATTATTAAAGCCACGGCAGATAAATTAGGTTTGCCGATGGAAAAAGTTATTTCAACCGTGCAAATGCATAGCAACACTTCTAGTGCATCGATTCCATTAGCTTTAGACGTCGCCGTTCGCGATGGTCGAATCAAAAAAGATCAGCTTATCTTATTTGAAGCAATTGGCGGTGGAATGACCTGGGGCTCTGCATTGGTTAAATTCTAGGGAGCAATATGAGCAAAATAAACGCGCATTTAAGTTTTGTTTTTCCTGGGCAGGGTTCTCAACAAGTTGGCATGTTAAAAGCATTTGAAGCATCCCCTATTGTCAAAGAGACTTTTGGAACGGCAAGTGAGGCGATTGCTAAGGATTTATGGGAGATGGCTCAATTTGGACCAGCTCAAGTCCTGAACGATACAGTGAACACACAACCGGTATTGTTAACGGCCAGCGTTGCATTATGGCGCTTATGGCAGCATGAGTCCGACGATGTGCCTAAACTGCTCGCAGGCCATAGTTTAGGGGAATATTCTGCACTCGTTTGTGCAAAGGCAATTTCACTCAAAGATGCGGTTTCCTTGGTTGCTTTACGAGGAAAGTTAATGCAAGAAGCGGTCCCACCAGGCCAAGGCGCTATGGCTGCCGTGCTGGGTATGGATAATGCTGTTTTAGCGCAAGTATGTTTAGAGGCTGCCCAAGGTGAAGTTGTGTCACCTGTGAATTTTAATGCCCCCGGGCAAACGGTGATAGCAGGAAATGTTGCTGCTATTGAGCGCGCAAGTTTGTTGGCAAAAGGCAAAGGTGCTAAGAAAGTTATTTTATTACCAGTGAGTGTGCCTTCTCATTGCATGCTGATGAAAGGGGCGGCCACATTATTAGCGAAACACTTAGAAAATATTCAGATTGAAAAACCGACTATTCCCGTTATTCATAATGTGGATGTTGACATCTCACAACACCCTGATGATATTCGCCAACGCTTAGTTGAGCAATTGTATCAACCTGTGAGATGGGTCGAGACGATTGAACGTCTTGCGCAAGAAGGTGTTCAAGTGGCAGTGGAATGTGGGCCTGGCAAAGTACTGTGTGGGCTTATTAAACGCATTTGTCCTGACATGAAACCAATGGGGATTGAAACGCCCCAAGAATTAACGCTAGTAAAGAATCTCTTGCTTAAAGCATAAGGAAAACCTATGTGGCAATTATCCTCTTTAGAAGGCAAAGTCGCTTTAGTAACAGGTGCTAGTCGTGGCATTGGGCAATCGATTGCTTTGGTGTTAGGACAAATGGGCGCAACAGTGATTGGTACTGCTACATCTGAAAATGGTGCACTCTCCATTTCTAAAAATTTAGAACAACACAAGCTTAAGGGATATGGTTGTGTATTAGATGTTGCAAATCCAGAGTCTATTAACATGTGCTTAAAGAAGATTGAAGAAGACGTTGGCGCGCCTTTAATTTTAGTTAACAATGCAGGTGTTACCAACGACAACTTAGTAATGCGCATGAAAGATGAGGAATGGGAAACAACTTTGCAAACTAACCTTACAGGTGCGTTTAGGCTCTCTAAGTCTTGTTTGCGTGCTATGTTAAAAGCAAAGTGGGGTAGAATTATTTCGATAAGCTCTGTTGTTGGTGTGACTGGGAATCCTGGGCAAGCTAACTACTGCGCAAGCAAAGCGGGCTTGATTGGTTTTTCCAAGGCTCTTGCAAAAGAAATTGCATCTCGTGGTATAACTGTTAATGTAGTGGCGCCAGGGTTTATTGATAGCGATATGACCCGGGTATTGCCGCAAGCACAAAAAGAGGCGCTGCTAAATGGGATCCCCGTCGGAGAAATGGGGAAACCAGAAGATATCGCGGCCAGTGTCGGCTTTTTAGCTTCCGAGCAAGCTCGCTATATTACTGGGGAAACAATTCATGTTAATGGTGGAATGTTGATGGTCTAACATATTTTTTAGTTCAGAATGGTAGCGTGGATGAGAATATTTTGCTAGCATTTGCGCTCATTCTAACTAGGTATTAAACCATTAATGTTAGTTTTTTAACTTTATTTGGTGGAGCGTAAGGCACAATATGGCTGAGGAACAAGTTGTCATGAACAGCATTGAGGAGCGGGTTACGGATATCGTGGTGGAACAGCTCGGTTTAGAGCGTGATAAAGTTCACCCCGAATCAAAATTTGTTGACGATCTTGGAGCAGATTCACTCGATACAGTCGAGCTGGTGATGGCTTTGGAAGAAGAATTCGAAATCGAAATTCCTGACGAGGAAGCTGAGAAAATCACGACCTTAAGGGAAGCGATTGCCTACGTCGAAGAGCACGCTAAGAAGAAGTAATTGCTTATGCTAGAACAGGGCTTTGTAGCCCTGTTCTTTTTATGTGGTAGGAGTTCATGATGCGCGGCCAACAACAACGTCGTGTGGTTGTCACTGGCTTGGGCGTTGTTTCCCCTGTTGGAAACGATGTAGAAACCAGTTGGCGAAATATCCTTGCTGGCAATAGCGGGATAAGGCTTATTGACACATTTGATGTGTCCAATTTTAGCGCCAAAATTGGTGGCCTTGTGCGTGACTTCGATCCACAGCTTTATGGTATTTCAACCAAAGAAGCGCGAAAGATGGATAC
>JBFXKR010000391.1:0-2850 GCA_050173595.1 Candidatus Berkiella sp. | reverse complement strand
TTTTGATGGCCCCGTTCTGCTGATTTTAATAGCCATTTCGCAGCTTCCTGATAGTTTCCCTTTTGATATTGAATAGTGCCATAGGCGTATTGCGCTAAGGGATCGCCTTTTTGTGCATCTTGTAAAATGCCAGGATCATCCTCGCCTTCGCGATCATTTTCTGAATCATGCTGATATTTCACTGCTTTTTGGATATTATACAAATTATCCTGCAAGACTTCACTTTGACTAAAACCGATTGGTGCATAACAGATAAGCAGTGCTGTAAAAATAGACTTCATTTTAAGATCCCCATCACCCATTTTTATAGTTTTGACATGGTTATCCTAAAAAAGTTCATTCAAAAACTGTTCATAAATTTAGGATGTTAAAGCAAGACGCAATATATTTCATGTTTGATGCTGTAAAAACCCTTTGTCCGCAGTTTTTAACATAAACTTATCAATATGAGATGTACTTTTGTGATAAAAATCTATTTGAGGTAAAAGTTGAAAAATAAACCTATTACCATTGCTGGCAATCATATTTTACCTGGTAGTTATAACATGATCTCTTTGCCAACGCCTGAATTGTATACCCAAACAAAAATGGGGATCCCTGTTCATGTATTTCATGGCAAAAAAGCTGGGCCTAAAATGTTTATCACAGCAGGCATTCATGGTGATGAATTAAATAGTATTGAAATTTTAAGAAGATTGCACAAACAAAAGTGGCTGAAAGATATTAAAGGTACGTTGATAACAATACCTGTAGTTAACATCTACGGATTTATTATTCAATCGCGCTATTTGCCTGATAGACGTGACTTGAATCGTTCTTTTCCAGGAAGTGAAACAGGCTCTCTTGCTGCGAAATTAGCCCATTTGTTACATGATGAGATAATTCGTCATTGCCAATATGGAATTGATTTACACACCGGCGCATACGGTAGAATTAATTTACCTCAATTAAGGGTTAATCTTGAAACACCAGGCACGAAGCAACTAGCAAAAGCATTTGATGTACCGGTTATTGTCGATGCGCTTATCAGAGATGGCTCTTTGCGCGAAGCGGCAAGTGAAATTGGGATCCCACTATTGGTATATGAGGCAGGAGAGGCCTTAAGACACAATGAGTTTTGTGTCAAAATGGGGGTGCGCGGCATCGGGAATGTGATGAGCTTTTTAGGAATGGTTTCAAGGCCAAAAACCAAGAAAAAATCAGATCTAAAACCATTGATTACTAAAAATGTGCATTGGGTAAGAGCAGGTAAAAGCGGCATTTTACATCCCGTAAAAGACTTCACAAAAAGCTTTGCCGTGAAAAAGAATGAAATACTAGCCTACATACATGATCCCTTCTTAATGAATCCATCTCATAAAGTACTGGCCCCTTATAATGGCGTGGTGATAGGCTATAGTAAATTGCCAGTTGTTAATGAAGGTGATGCAACATTCAATATCGCAAGCACAGAGAGTTTACAGTCTGTTGAGGCGTATATTGAAGAGTTAAGAGAAGAAATAATTCAACACTACTAATACTCTTCCCAGTTTGAATGTAAGCGTTGTTGCCTGCATTCACTCACCCTAGTTGTGTAGCAAAGCGTACACGCCTAGGGCTTCGTTCATTTGGCGCCTAGCCTACATCCAAACTGGTTCGAGTATTAAATTTCCCAGTTTGAATGTAAGCGTTGTTGCCTGCATTCACTCACCCTAGTTGTGTAGCAAAGCGTACACGCCTAGGGCTTCGCTCATTTGGCGCCTAGCCTACATCCAAACTGGTTCGAGTATTCAATTTCCCAGTTTGAATGTATGCGTTGTTGCCTGCATTCTAACCTAGTTGTGTACCAAAGCGTACACGCCTAGGGCTTTGATGAACGATTTTTAATCAGCAATTCTTGAAACGCTGCCACCTTTTTCTAAGGCAATTTTATAGGCAGGGCGTTCTTTTAGCCGCGCAAGGTAGGCTAATATGTTGGGACGGTTTTCTAATAGCTTGGCGTCAGTATTTGCCCAAATTAAAGGTATTGCCAGTTGGATGTCAGCAGCGCTAAAGTTCTCACCCAAAAGCCATTCATTATTGTTAAGTTTACTTTCAATGTAACCTATTTGGGTTAAAAGGCGAGGCATAACAACTTCGCGATTAATGATTGAATTTATCTTTTTGGTCACAGGCTTGATAAAAAAGGGCGATTTTTGATGCACTTTTGAAATCACCAGTTTTAAAAACAAAACGGGCATGAATGTGCCTTCCGCAAAATGAAGCCAAAATAGATAATCAACCCATTCTTTTGAACCTAGCGTTGGTTTTAATTTATTTTGGCCATGTTGCTGCAAAATATATTCAATAATGGCACCAGATTCACCAAGGGTGACTTCACCATCAGTGATAACAGGAGAATAGCCTAAGGGGTGTAGTTTTTTATACTCAAGCGGGGCACGCCAAGATTTTTCTCTTTGATAGTGTTTAATCTCATACTCAAGTTCTAGTTCTTCTAGCAACCAAATTATGCGTAATGAGCGGGAATTGTTTAAGTGATGAACAATAATCATGTTTTTTTTATTGGGAAATAGCGACTCTGTTTTTACGCTTATGAATATAAAAGTAGATTAGAACCGGAGAAAAGAACCAAATGATTTGTAGCCAGGTAGCAAGATACTGGCAAACCCAATCATACAAAACATACGACATTACCCCCATGACTAAAATAAGGGTGCTTTTAGGGAGCTTGACATACTTTAGGATAGTTCTATTCACATAACCTTCATTTGCTTTTGCATTGCATCGAGATGGCATTGCCCAGTAGGCAAGCCAGACTAAAGTGAGCCCCTGACTTGATAAGATGCTTTCCACATTATCGCCGGCAAAATA
>JBFXKR010000390.1:0-2860 GCA_050173595.1 Candidatus Berkiella sp. | reverse complement strand
AAGCTCTAACTTATCATTAAAGCGATAGTGCTTTTAATTGCTCTAATCGACACTGCTCACCCCCACAAACAGGTGGCTTTAAGATTTTATCGTTATATGAAATAACAACATAAGGCTGTGCATCTTTTGATTGATACACTGAAAAATTAACATGGGATGCATATGGCGGTGGCTCATCCAATGGTACTTCCAATGCACTGAGCAACGCTAACAAGCTACTATCGTGCCCCGAAAGCAACATATATTTTAATTGGTTTTGTGTTGAGGCTTTACTTAAATTCTCGAGGATATGCTCAAGCAAAGGCGATCCCATTGCTTTACCAACTGGTTTTGGCTTAAACATAAAGCAAAAGGCCCAGTGTCCTGCATCAACTATCTGCGCAATATCTTCCTTACTCAACGCATCAGGCAAGGTAATACCATTCTCTTGATACACATAAAGAATATTCCCTAATGAAATTAATTGACGCAGCTCGGCAATGTTTACGCCTGTTGCTTTGCTCCAACGTGCATAATTAGGTTTTAAGTGATTGTGCTTTTGAACCCACTCGGGCGCTGTTTTAACATGTTGCTCAAAATTTTGTGAAAACAAAGGAAGATGCGTATCTACAAGTAAAACATCTTTATCTGATTGATGCATTGTATGGATTGGAATAGGCTGATAAGCTGCAGGCAAAGCATCTGTCGCTTCGTGCTTTAAAAGCTTTGGCCCAGTTCCTAATGGATACAAGCCATATAACACAGATTGCGCACTCATCAAAGTTCGATCTAAATCCGTTGAGCGTGCATACAAAGAATGCGCTTGATAAAATTCGCTTAACAATTTTGTTTCTTCAATGTATTTTTTTCTTAATTTTTCGCCCAGCTCATACGTTTGGCGCATGCCCTTGGCTGTCAATTGACCATGACCTTCTTCCCATTGATGAGGCATACTTGGTAGCTCACGCAATGAAGTTCTATCGCCATGGCGAATAACATCTAGTGCAAAAATTAATTCAGGTGACTTGGCAAAAATGGAAAGGGGGAGAAAGCAAAGAATGAATGCCTTAGCATGAAATTTGAGCAAAAAACGCATATATCATATGCCTTACAAGGGTAGATGATTTTCTTGCAAGGATGATACTTTTTACCAATTTCGCTGTAAAGTACTGAAATACTTAAAAGCGTGGCCCCATCTTTAGCGTAGAATTCTTTAAGCTGCGCTCAATAGCACAGCAAAAGCAAAAAGTCTGATCATTGTCTATTGAATGCTCAGTGTCTAACCCCAATATGACTGTGAATAAAATTCATGATGCTTTTGAAAAAGCGCCACTCTCTGACTTGACCTTTGGCAAATGAAAAAGCCATTTTAGGCGTTATTTTAGGTGGTACAAACAATTCTTGCGGGTTCACTGCCACATCAATCACGGCAGGTTTTTGACAGCTAAAGGCGTCTTTAAGCGCGCTATCAATCTGAGCATAGCTCGTGACACTTACCCCAAAGGCACCATGCGCAATGGCTAGTTTGGCATAATCAGGATTTAATAAATCTGTACCAAAGCTTGGATTTCCCTCAGCATATTCTTCTAATTCTATAAATCGATATTTTGAATTATTGTAAACAACAAATACAACGGGAAGGCCATATTTAACAAAAGTAATCAGATCAGCAATCAGCATTTGAAAGTCGCCATCTCCCACAGGAACAATAACTTGGCGATGCGGTTGCGCAAGCTTGCAACCCAATGAAGCTGCCAGTGCCCAGCCAAGTGAAGCTAAATTCCATGTCCACAATAATCGTTGCTTGCCATTAAGATGTAAATAATTGTTACAGTAGACTGTCACCGAGCCTGTTCCCACACAAAAAATGGCATCTTCATCGGCCAGCTCGCCAATACGCTCAGTCAGTGCCTGTGGATGAATAAATTGCCCTTCTTCTGTGGGTTTAGCAAAATATTCCAAATGACTACCCGCTTTTATTTTCATCGATTGTGCTTTTCTTAAGAAATTATCGTCTGTCTTGATATTTAATCTAGGCATCAAGGCTTGCAAGGTTAATTTACTATCCCCTAGTAAACCTTGTGTAATAGCGACATGTGCACCAATTTTTTCAATATGACTGTCTATTTGAATGATATCGGCTTTGTTTGGATAGAATTCTTTAAAGGCAAAACTTGAACCAACCACCAATAATGCATCACATTCACTCACAGCCTGATTGCCTGCATGACATCCCATGATGCCAATCCCACCAACATAATTGGCACTTTTATTATCAAGGATGTCCTTTGAGCGTGTGGTGTGCACCAAAGGTGCTTTAAGTTTGTTTGAAATTTCTAGTAATTCATCTTTAGCACAGAAAGATCCACCACCATACAAAATGCTCACATTGTTGGCATTGTTTAGGATAGAGGCTGCCTCATCAAGCTCTTCATCAGAAGGTATTAATTTGCTATTAAATTTTAAAATATGATAGCGCGGGTCAAGCTTTATTGCCTTTTGCCTCATCATATCTGACGGAATAGAAAGATGGGCAACCCCTTTATGATTAATCGCTGCTTGACAGGCTAGCATCAGTAATTGTGGGAAATTTTGGGCACTGCGTACTTCTTGATTAAAAATGGCAACATCATTAAACAAATTTAACTGATTAATTTCTTGTGGCATCCCTGTGCCAATCAGATCAGAGCTCACCTGTCCTGTTATCGCAAGTACAGGCACTTTGTCTAAAGCAGCATCATATAAACCATTCAATAAATTAACAGCACCAGGCCCTTGGCATGCCACACAAACCCCCAGATTGCCAGTTAATTTTGCTTGAGCACTCGCTGCAAAAGCGCCTGATGCCTCATGACGCATAATAACAAATTGTATTTTATCT
>JBFXKR010000389.1:0-2861 GCA_050173595.1 Candidatus Berkiella sp. | reverse complement strand
TCTTGTTGCAAATATTCAAAAGCATTTGTTAGTTCATCTAACGCTTTTATAAGAATTTGTGGAATAAATTGTCCTCCAAATTCACCGAAATAGTTTTGCATGACGTCCACCATATAATTTAAGTATTTGGAAAAATTTCTCTAGTTTGTTTTTATCTTTTACGCCGTGCGATTCTTCAACACCAGAGTTCACATCTATTCCCCAAGTGTTATATTTTTTTGCATGAATTATATTTTCACAAGATATACCGCCACTGAGCATGATTTTATCTAATAAAGGAGAACCCTTGAGATTATCCCAATCAAAAGTTTTTCCTGTTCCACCTAAAGAAGTTGTTTTGTTGTCGACAATAATTTTATCAACCCCATAGGGCATTTCAAAAGGAAGTGGCAATGTCCCGTCAATTGCTTTTAATATCTTGCAATCATGATTTAGATGCGTTCTTAACTTCGAAATATATTCGCAAGATTCATTGCCATGTAATTGAATAGCTTTTAGATCTAATTGCTTTGCATAGCTGATTAGTTGTTCAAGTGGTTGGTCAACAAATACACCTACCATTTTAAGTTTAGAGCTTGCGATTACTTTAGCCTGTTCTAAAGTGACTTTTCGCATAGAAGTTGGTGCAAAAATTAATCCGCCATACGTTGCTCCATTTAGATAAGCTAATTGAGCATCATTTTTGCATGTTAAGCCACACACTTTGACTGTGCCAAATATAAGGTCTTTCATTGTTTGTATAACATCATTGCTTTTACTTAAAACACTACCTATTAAGAAGCCATTTACAAATTGTTTTAGTAAGTTTATTTGTGAATGACTCTGGATGCCAGAAGCGCCGATGATTATCGCTTCATTAGTAAAGTGTTCTGCAAGCTTGTAAATTCTCTCTTTGTCAATAATCATAGTATGAAGACAGCGTTGATTTATTAAAATGATATTTGCTTTTAATTTGTTAGCTCGTATCATTTCATCTTCAGTGTAGACCTCTGTTATCACAGCCATATTATATTGTTGCGCTAACTGTTTGCAGGCTAAGTAGGTATTATCATCTAGTACTGATAGCATTAGTAAGATGGCATCTGCTTGATACAAACGCGCTAAAGCAACTTGATAGGGGTGCACAATAATGTCTTTGCATAAAAGTGGTAATGTCGTTACTTGGCTCACCATTTGCAAATGAGAAAATAAGCCACCAAAAAATGGTTTATTTGTTAATACCGATAAGGCATTACCATAGGTAGCATATTGTTGAGCGAGATTTGAAATATCATAGTCATTTCTAAGTTCACCTTCGCCAGGTGAGCGATGTTTACACTCAAAAATATACCCGACCCCACCTTCAAGTGATGCATGAAAATCGCGGGAGCTTTTTGTGAGTTGCGTGCTAATTTGTTCAAAAGATAGATGCTTTTGCATATATCGAACTGTTTTTTGCTGTTGAATTACAATTTTATTTAGCATGACTTAACTCTTTTAAAAGGTTCAATTTTTCAAAAGCTCTGTTGGTACTCATGACACTTTGAGCCATTTCAACACCTTGCTTAATGCAAGTGACCTTGTCTTGTAGCCACAGGATAGCGCCTGCATTAATAGCAACGCTGGCGCGATAGGCGATTGATCCTTTTCCTTGTAGTAAATCAAGACACGCTTGCGTGTTATAGGCAATGTCTTTTCCTTTGATTTCATCTAATGGATAATAAGGTAATCCGGCCATTGTTGGGGAAAGTTCAAAAGGAACAATTTCATTTTCTTTTAAATAGTAACCTAGCGTTTTGCCATGTATTGCAATTTCATCTAATCCTTCTCCATGAATAACTAAAGCGCGTTGGACGCCTGTTTGTTGCAGTACTTTAACAAGTATTTCGCAGTATTTGTGATCATAAACACCTACTAACATAGTTTGAGGTTGAAGTGGATTAAGCAATGGACCTAATAAATTGAATAATGTTTTAACTTTTAATGTTGAACGAACTTGCCTTATTTGGTTCATGCTCGGGTGATATAATGGGGAATACAAAAAGCATAAACCGATATCTTGTAATGCTTTTAATGCACATTCAGGCTTCATTTCTAGGTTAACGCCTAGCTTTTCAAATAGATCGGCAGAGCCGCATTTAGAAGAAACACTACGATTTCCATGTTTAGCAACTTTTACATCAAGTGCCGCTAGCACGAAAGCACATGCAGTTGAGATATTAAGGCTTTGCTGGCCATCACCTCCGGTGCCTACGCAATCAACAAGGTTCATATTTTGTTTAATGGTGTCTTGATGTTTAAATGTAAAACTATTTTCTCTTAGCAACTTTAAGGCACCCATGATTTCACTGGGAGATTCGCCTTTGGCTTTCAGCGCGGTTAATAACGCAGACATTTCAATAGCACTAAGCTTACCTTGCATAAAGAGATTAAACTGACCATAGGCTTGTGCTTCGCTAAGATGTTGACCTTGACACACTTGCTCAAGCATGAAAGGTAGAGTTGATTCATTCATAACAAGGGCTCCCAAAAAAGATGCAAAAAAAAACCCACCGTTTGGTGGGTTTTCTCTTTGAAAGACGTAATTTTAAGAACAATACGTGCGCAAGGAGGCCCACCAGTTTAGGGTGCGCCACCAATTGTTATGTAATGAAGGGTTTAATTTCGTGTTCATTTTTTTAAATTAGCAAATCTATTCGCATTAGGTCAAGGCAAAATTCAATTCTCCGATGAACGGGTGTTTTTCAAGATGAGTGCCATTTTTGCTCTTATACTAATAGAACGTGAAAAAAAGATGAATCAGTCTATAGTAAGTAGACTAGCTTTAAGGTATGCTGGAATTAACTAAAACCATTGATCCAGTAGTTATGAATACGGGGTGT
>JBFXKR010000388.1:0-2863 GCA_050173595.1 Candidatus Berkiella sp. | reverse complement strand
TAGTATTGCATTTCATGCTTGGATTGGTCTTTGGACAGTTTTAACAGACTATGTCAAACCTTTGTTAATAAGATATGTGTTTCAAGCCATTATCTTGTTAGCTTTATTTGTTTATGTCGTTTGGGGCATTTTTATATTGTGGGGTAATTAGCGAATGGCTTTTCCTGCGCAGCGTTCATTTGATGCGGTGATAATTGGAGCAGGGGGTGCAGGTATGCGCGCCTCTCTTGAGCTTGCCAAAACAGGCAAAAAGGTTGCTTTAGTATCAAAAGTATTTCCAACACGTTCTCATACAGTTTCTGCCCAAGGAGGGATTACCGTCTCTCTTGGCAATAAGCATGAGGATAATTGGCAATGGCACATGTTTGATACTGTTAAAGGGTCCGATTACCTTGGTGATCAAGATTGTATTGAATATATGTGCCGGGTTGGGCCTGAAGTAATCTATGAACTAGAACATATGGGCCTTCCATTTTCACGATTTGATAATGGAAAGATTTATCAACGTCCTTTTGGTGGGCAATCAAAGAATTTTGGTGGCGAACAAGCGTCTCGGACAGCAGCCGCAGCAGATAGAACGGGTCATGCTTTGTTGCACACTTTGTACCAAAAAAATCTTGAATCAAATGTGACGGTGTTCAGTGAATGGTATGCCATTGATCTGGTGAAATCACAAAGTGGTGTTGTTACTGGTGTCATGGTTTTGAATATTGAAAATGGTGAAGTGCTTTACATGAATAGTAAAGCAGTCATTTTAGCAACTGGTGGCGCAGGTCAAATTTTTCATTCAACCACCAACGCACTTATTAATACAGGTGATGGTGTGGGCATGGTATTGCGCGCAGGTTTTGCCGTTCAAGATATGGAAATGTGGCAATTTCATCCAACCGGCATAGCAGGGGCTGGCGTGTTGGTCACAGAAGGTTGCCGCGGAGAAGGTGGCTATTTAATCAATAAAAGTGGCGAACGTTTTATGGAACGTTATGCACCCAATGCTAAAGACCTGGCAGGTAGAGATGTGGTTGCTCGCTCAATGGCAATTGAAATTCGTGAAGGTAGAGGCTGTGGTCCTAAAGGCGACTATGTGTTGTTGAAATTAGATCATCTTGGCGAAAGTGTTATTAAATCTCGTTTGCCTGGTATTCGAGAACTTTCAATGACTTTTGCGAATGTTGATCCCATTAAAGCGCCCATTCCTGTTGTACCAACTTGTCACTACATGATGGGTGGGATACCAACCAACGTTCATGGCCAAGTTGTTACAGTAAATCAGCAAGGTCAAGAATCTCTGGTTGAAGGTTTATATGCAGTAGGTGAGTGTGCTTGTGTTTCAGTACATGGCTCCAACCGGTTGGGTGGCAATTCGCTGTTAGACTTGGTTGTATTTGGTCGTGCTGCAGGGCTTCATGTCAATGAATTTATAAACCAAGGCATTGAGCCGCAATTAATCAAGCAAGAAAATATTGAGCATGCTTTGGCAAGATTACAGCGTTGGGATAACGCGACGAGTGGCGAGAAAGTTTCTGATATTCGTCATGAACTGAAGAAAACGATGCAAAATGACTTTAGTGTTTTTAGAACTGAAAAAGTAATGGCACAAGGTGTAGAAAAATTAAAAGCACTGCGTGAGCGTCTTAAAAATGCAAGCCTATCAGATAAAAGTAAAACCTTTAATACCGCACGTATTGAAGCACTAGAATTAGATAATCTGATGGCTGTTGCTATGGCAACTGCTGTTTCAGCGCTTTATCGTACAGAAAGCCGAGGGGCACATTCTCGTGAGGATTATCCAAGTCGGGATGATCAAAACTGGTTGAAGCATTCAATTTATTTTTCAGATGATACGATGTCTACAAGAGCTGTTAATATGAAGCCTTTGACAATACCACCATTTGAACTCAAAGAGAGACATTACTAACAGGGAAATACTATGAGATTTTCAATTTACCGTTTTGATCCAGAAAAAGATAGCAAGCCTCGCATGCAAGAGTTTGAGCTTGATCTTGAGAAAACAGGTGCGGTAATGGTGCTTGATGCATTATTAATCCTAAAAGCCGAACAAGACGAAACGCTTTCTTTTCGTCGTTCTTGTGGTGAAGGTGTCTGTGGATCAGATGGAATGAATATTAATGGCAAAAATGGCCTCGCATGCATTACGCCGATTCGTTCATTAAATGGCCCCATTGTGTTAAAACCATTTCCTGGTATGCCTGTGATTCGTGATTTAATTGTCGATATGACGCAATTTTATGCGCAATATGAAAAAGCGCAGCCTTACTTGCAAAACGATGAGCCACCACCAAGTAAAGAACGTTTACAGTCTCCCAAGGAGCGTGAAAAGTTAGATGGCCTATATGAGTGTATTATGTGTGGCTGTTGCTCAAGTTCATGTCCCTCTTATTGGTGGAATCCAGATAAATTCTTAGGGCCCGCAGCATTATTGCAGGCGTGTCGTTTTATTGAAGACAGTCGAGATACTCATACTCGGGAACGTCTAGAGCAACTTGATGATGCTTACAGTGTGTTTCGTTGCAGAAGTATTATGAACTGTGCAGATGTATGTCCTAAAAGCCTTAACCCAACTCAAGCCATCGCTACCATCAGAACAAAGATGTTAGATGAAGATGCTTAAAAGTTGTCATTTTTGTTCAATAGTGGCATGTTCAGGTAAGTTCATGCGCTTTAGGGAGGTTTTACTGCATAAATGAAAGTCTAGTAACTACATAATATTTCTATCTGCTTGAACGCTTTTGCAATTCTTGCACTAAGGCGGCAATCTTAATCTACTCAAACTTAGTCTGAATGTTGTATAATTTTCACTGGGCTTCAATATATATGAACCGCAATAGTTGTTTGATTTACT
>JBFXKR010000387.1:0-2870 GCA_050173595.1 Candidatus Berkiella sp. | reverse complement strand
CAGCGACCAAGCAACCTTGGAAGAAACCTTTGCACTACGTTTACGCGCGAGAGATAGAGAGCATAAACTCATTAACAAAATTGATGAGTCTATTAAATCTATTGATAGTGGCGACTACGGCTTTTGCGAAGAATGCGGCATTGAAATTGGGATCCGACGCTTAGAAGCAAGACCCACCGCCACATTATGTATCGACTGCAAAACACTTGCTGAAGTACGTGAAAAACAAGGACGCTAGTTCATCTGATGCCACAGAGTTAGATGTGATCGCAGCAATTCGCGATCGCCGCTCTGTGAGAGCATTTCTCAATCAGGCCGTTCCTACTGACACCATTCATAAAATTTTAGAAGCAGCGCGTTTTGCGCCTTCTGGCGTGAATACGCAGCCTTGGCATGTTGCTATTATTGGACCAAAACATCGCGAGAAAATTTCAGCCGCGATTGTAAAAGCACGCACCAACAACGTGCCTGAAAATCCCGATTATCAATATTACCCCACCGAGTGGGTAGAGCCCTATAAAAGCCGCCGTAAAGCCTGCGGCTTGGCATTATATGGCGCATTAAATATTGCGATTGATGATAAAGAAAAAAGAAAAGCACAATGGTATCGTAACTATTATTTTTTCCATGCCCCTGTTGCACTAATCTTTTACATAGATGCCAACATGCATAAAGGCTCGTGGATGGATATGGGTATGTTTATTCAAAATGTGATGCTAAGCGCCAGAGGCTTTGGCTTAGAAACCTGCCCACAAGCCGCTTTAGCAGAATATCCCGATATTATTCGTGATCACCTCAATCTTCCTAAATCAATGCATATTGTTTGTGGGATGGCGCTCGGCTATGCCGATTGGTCTGCCCCTGTAAACCAATATAGAACCGACAGAGAAGAAGTTTCAACGTTTACGGTGCAATATGATTAAACTCTATTTTGCCATTTTATTAATGCTGATTGCTGTTGCAAGCTTAATCTACAGCACCTTAAGTATGGTCGGATTATTTGCCGGCGGTTTATTGCTATCACAACTTTTTACCATGCTAGGCTGCTTTGTGCTGCTTGGTTTTGGCGCAGGATTACCGATTGTGATTTTGGCTTCTGTGCTAGGATGGCTGCAGCTGGTCTTACTCATTAGCGGCAATATTGATCCCCATTTGGCTAAAGAAAGTTTTATGGATGTGTTAAAAACCATTTTTAGCAAACTCTAATTTACTCTTTCCAGTTTGGATTTAGGCGTTGTTGCCTAAATTCAAAATAGGAAGCGTACTAGCGCGTGTGAATGTTCATTTGGTAGATTGCCGGATCAAAATCATCATAATAATAGTAATAACGTTGATCTTCATACCAATGGTTACCTAGATAGCGAACATTATAAAGATCTTCACTATAGTAATCGCTTTTGTCATCGTGTGCGCGATCGCCTTGTACGACTTGGAAGACGAAATTACTGCTATTAGGATACTTGTGATTCGGGTATGCAAAACAGCTACCTGAAAGAACCATGATAAACACAGCTAACAATGCTCTCATCATAACTTCCCCTTTTGGTTTTTATAGATTTGGACCCTATCGCTGGCGAATAGTTCCCGGATTCTTGTATATAAGAACAAAACAGAAGATAATATTGGTGGTATGCCAACTTGAGGTTAATCTAATGAATTTAAAAGAGTTTTTTAAATACTGCGTTTTAAGTTTAATGTTTTTTGCAGCCCCCTTGATGGCTAAATATCAATCATCCTTTCAAAGAGAAAACACCATGAGCCAACAAAATTCACAAAAGCTAATCGAAGATTTTTATGCAGCGTTTAATGCTAAAAAAATAGATAAAATGGTCAGCTTTGTTAGCGATGATGTTGTTTTTGATATGAACGATGAAGAACTTCAAAAAGGTAAAGAAGCCTTTTTAAATATGATAAAAGACAGCGTGAAGAACTATCAAGAAAACGTTGAAAATGTTGTTTACATGGTGAGCAAAGATGGTAAGCATGTTGCTACCAAATTTACTTTCAAAGGAAAGTACATCACCACCGATAAATCTAACATTCCTGCTAAGGGCCAGCCTTATGAAGCGACTGCCTTTAATTATTTTGACATTGAGAATGACAAAATCATCAGCGCAAGATGTTGGTATAACCAAAAAGATTGGCTAAAGCAGGTTTCAAAAGCTGCTTAATTTCTCTTCAAATCGTTGGCGCTTAACACTATTTAGGCGCCAAGTTGCATAGCTCACCGAGTTTTAAAGCATAATCACGACAATATATGAGCGGCATATTGGTTTTGCCATGGCCAAATTCCGTGGTGTATAGCACGGGCAATTGAAGATGGTTGGCAAAACTTGCTAACACTTTTAAGATTGCCACGCGGTTTTTTTCTTGCTCATCATGCTCGCAGCCTAGTGGCCAACAGGTAAAATCACCCAAAATAATTGCTTTGGCATGTTCAAACATCCCAATCCTTGAAAAATATTTTAGCGTGCGGATTATTTTATGGGCTTTTTCTGCTCAATCTTCAAAAAAGATTATTTTGTTTTTGGTTTGAATTTCCCACAAGTCTTTAATGCTAATATCGATTAAACTTAAATTACCCCCCGTTAAGGTTGCTTCTATCATGCTTTCTTTGCGTGCAAAATCATTTAAGGGGGAAAGTTGAATGATGTCTGTGGATGGCTTACCAAACAATAAATTCATGGTGGTGAGCTCGGTTTTTTGATCAACATCTTTAGCAAAAAACTGCTTTGGGCTAGCCCCATGCACCACAGGCCAACCATAGACATTTTCAAAATAGACCAGCAATGCGGTGGTATCGCTAAAACCTATCATCCATTTGGGTGTTACTTTTTTGATTTTATCTTGTTGCTCATGCAGATAATGCA
>JBFXKR010000386.1:0-2872 GCA_050173595.1 Candidatus Berkiella sp. | reverse complement strand
TCCTAAAGATAAACTGATCATTTTGTTTAAGTTATCTTGAATAGCCTTCACACTCAAACCCCGTAAGCCATCATTCCCCCCTAATTCGATGATAACAATCGTAGGGTGATGCTTTTCTAAAAGCCCAGGTAACCTTTCTAAGCCATTAGCAGTCGTATCGCCAACAATACTGCTATTTATTACAACAGCATCTGGATATGTTTTTTTAAGCCTATCTTCTAATAAAGAAACCCAACCATCCTCGGGGGGAATTTGATATGCTGCACTTAGGCTGTCTCCCAATACAAGTAGTATTGGGTTAGCATGACTGGGTACACTGAGAATTAAATATATTAAAGTGGTTAATGCGACATATTTAAAAAAAAATCTGTGCAAGCGCTTATTTTTAGGATGAAAGATGACCATTATTAAAGCCCTAAATGTTTACAAATCGATATCAACTTTAGCAAGCCCAATAGATATCTTAAAAGGAGTCAACCTTCAGGTCAACGAAGGAGAATCAATTGCGATTGTAGGCGCTTCAGGATCAGGAAAAACCACACTACTTAGTTTGCTAGCAGGGCTAGATACGCCAACGCAAGGAGAGATTATTGTTGATGGCCAAATATTGTCCTCATTGACTGAAGATAAAAGAACTTCATGGCGATTAGGGAGAATAGGCTTTGTCTTTCAAAATTTTGAATTACTACCTGCCCTAAGTGCATTAGAAAATGTCATGCTACCTTTAGAACTATGTGGTATTAAAGATGCTAAAAATCTCGCTAAGACAAGTTTGGCACAAGTAAACTTACAACATAGATTATCTCATTTTCCACATCAGCTTTCAGGTGGTGAGCAACAACGTGTTGCGATTGCACGCAGTTTTGCTATCTCGCCAAAAATTCTATTTGCTGATGAGCCGACAGGTAGTTTAGATGTAAGCACAGGCGATGCAACCATTGAGATATTGTATAATTTACAAAAACAACATAAAACAACGCTTGTTTTTGTGACGCATGATATAAATCTTGGTAAAAGGTGTGGCAGTATTTTTGAGCTTGAGAGTGGCATACTTCGTCTAAAGCAGGAAAGCTAATGTTATTAACATTGTCATTTTTACACATGTGGCGTGAGCGTTATTATCCAGAATTTAAGATAATGGCGCTTGCGCTCTTTTTAGCAGTTTTTTCGATTACAATTTTAATATCACTATCCCAAGTTCTTCAACAGTCCGTTAATAAAGATGCGTCTAAGCTACTTGGCGCTGATCTTGTCGTTGAGTCAAGTGATCCCTTGCCAAAGACGTTTGAACAGTATGCCCAAAAGCATTTTACTACGGCGTTGGTGGTGGATTTTTTCAGCATGATACAAGCAAGAGAAAATTCACTTTTGGTAGATGTGAGTGCTATTGACGGTGATACCTTTCCACTTAGAGGTGAGCTTAAAGTTAAAAAGGATAATCAAATATTTATCAGCCATCAGGCTGTTGCGCCTGGTCATATTTGGTTGGAAGAAAGTCTTGCCATCAAACTTGGTGTTCACGAAAAAGAACAAGTCATGATTGGTGATGCCAGTTTTAATATCGATGGATTGTTAATGGAGCGTCCAATAGCATTATCAAGTAGTAGCGTCCTTGCCCCTGTAGTTTACGTTAATGCCAAAGATCTTGCTAAAATGGCGGTGCTACAACCCGGTAGCAGAGCGACCTATAGATTGTTGCTAGTAGGATCACAAGACTCATTATTGGCATTAAAAAAGCAGTTTCATCATGTTTCTAATATTACCTGGATTACTGCCAATGAAGGCCGACCTGCTGTTAGTCGATTGCTAGTGTATTCGCAAAGATATTTATCAGTGATTATATTGATTCAAATAATATTGGCAGGCATCGCGATTGCATTATGTTCTCATCAATATAGCTTAAGACAGCAACGGAATATGGCTTTGTTCAAGAGTTTCGGTGCTTCTAACAACCTTATCTTATCCCTGCAGTTTCTCTGTATGTGTATGCTGGCACTATTTGTGTTAGTGTTTGCCATCATCACTGCTTATGCCATTTGCTTTGGCATATTAACATCAAGTCATTTTTCATATTTGGGTGCAAAAATGAATTGGCAAGGTGCTGCTTTTGGTGGTGCAAGCGGTTTACTTATTTTGCTGGGTTTTGGGCTGGGTCCTTTATGGCGCTTAAAACAGGTTAGTCCATTACAACTGCTACAACAACAAGCTCAAGTTCGAGGAAAGTTCAATAGTTTACCAAGTGTTATTGCAGTCATATTGTTAATAATCTTATATCAATTTTATTTTCAAGAGCCTTTGTTTGCCTTATCTATTGCAGGACAAATAGCAGGTGTGAGTGCTATCGCTTTTGCGATGGGCTATCTGTTGTGGAACTTATTTGGCGAGCTTAGCAAGCGCACGCCGATAGCATGGCGATTTGCGATATCTTATATGGTTAGATATAAGTCAAGTAGCATTATTCAGTGGTTTGTTTTTATGATTGTTATTATGTTATTGCTGTTAGTCCAAATTATTCAGCATGACTTCATCAGCTCATGGAAATCACAGTTATCTGAGAACACCCCTAATTATTTTTTGCTTAATATACAAGCAAGCCAAGTTGGTGAATTAAAAGAATGGTTTAACGAAAACCAAATTGAAAATGTAAATTTTTACCCGATTGTACGCGGGCGAATGAGCCATATTAATGGAAAAAGTATTGATGAAATTAATCTGGGCGCAAAAGAAAAAAAAGGACTAGGGCGCTCCATTAACTTAACTTGGATGATAACATTGCCCCAAGACAATCGCGTTATAAAAGGCGTAAATTGGGGTACAGTTCCCGAAAATGAACATGTAATTTCTATCGAGGAACAATTTGCACAAAGACAAG
>JBFXKR010000385.1:0-2872 GCA_050173595.1 Candidatus Berkiella sp. | reverse complement strand
GCATGTTCTTCTTGCATAACGCTCACATAAATCTTAGCGTAATTTAGATCTTTAGAAACTTTAACACCTAAAATCGTCAACAAACTCACACGCGGATCTTTCATTTCCTGTTGAATGATTGTCGCAATTTCCTTTTGTATGACATCAGCAATCCTGTCGGTTCTATTAAAGTCTCTGGCCATTAATTAGACTCATGCACTGCGGTCACTTCAACTTTCTCAAACGCTTCAATCATATCGCCAGCTTTAATGTCGTTATAATTTTTAACGCCGATACCACATTCCATACCATTTCGAACTTCTTTGGCATCTTCTTTAAACCGACGCAAAGATTCTAAGGCGCCTTCGTATATGACCACATCGTTTCTTAAAACGCGGATTGGTAAATTACGTTTCATCACACCCTCGACGACCATACAGCCTGCGATTGCGCCAAATTTGGACGAACGAAACACATCTCTTACCTGTGCTAATCCCACTATCACTTCTTTAAACTTAGGACCAACCATGCCAGAAATAGCTGCTTTAACGGTATCAATCACATCATAAATAATACTAAAGTAATGAATATCAATACCTTCTTGTTCTGCAAGTTTGCGTGCCGTGCTATCAGCGCGCACGTTAAAGCCTACAATAATACCTTTAGATGCCATGGCTAAATTCACATCAGACTCATTCAAGCCACCTACGCCGCGACCGACAATTTTAACGGTAACATCAGCATTAGAAAGTTGCTCAAGAACTTCTGTGAGTGCTTCAACAGAGCCTTGTACATCTGCTTTAAGAACAATATTTAATTGTCTGGTTTCGCCCTCTTGCATTCTGTCCATAAAGCCTTCCAGCTTGGAGGCTTGCTGTCTTGCAAGTTTGACATCACGATATTTACCTTGCCTAAACAAGGCAATTTCTCTTGCCTTGCGCTCATCTTGAACAGTAGACATCTCATCACCCGCAGAAGGTGTGCCAGATAGGCCAAAAACCTCTACAGGAATCGAAGGGCCAGCTTCATTAACATGATCACCCTTTTCATCAATCATCATTCTCACGCGGCCATATTGAAGACCTGTGATAATCACATCACCTCTTTTGAGTGTGCCATTTTGTACCAAAATGGTGGCAACAGGTCCGCGACCTTTATCCAATCGGGATTCAATGACAAGACCGCTTGCAGGACAATCAACGATAGCTGTTAATTCCAGCACTTCAGATTGAAGCAAAATGGCTTCTAATAATTCATCAACGCCTTGACCTGTTTTAGCAGACACAGGAACTAAGATAGCATCACCACCCCATTCTTCTGGAACGATCCCGTGTTGAACAAGTTCATTTTTAACGCGGTCTAAGTCACCGCCTTTATCAATTTTATTGATAGCAACTACCAAGGGTACTTCAGCAGCTTTGGCATGCTGTATTGCCTCAATGGTTTGTGGCTTTACACCATCGTCTGCAGCAACAACCAAAACAACGATATCGGTGCACTTTGCACCTCTGGCGCGCATTGCGCTGAACGCAGCATGGCCTGGCGTATCCAGGAAAGTGATCATGCCACGCGGTGTTTCGACGTGATAAGCACCAATATGTTGTGTAATACCGCCAGCTTCACCTGCAGCAACTTTGGTGGTTCGAATGTAATCTAGTAAAGAAGTTTTACCATGATCAACATGGCCCATGATGGTCACAATTGGGGCACGATGAGAAGCGTCACCTTCATATTTGACAGTCAAGGTATCTTCAATGGAATCTTGCTTACGCAGTACCGCTTTATGTCCCATCTCTTCGCAAACTAACGCGGCTGTGTCTTGGTCAATCACTTGATTAATGGTTGCCATCGCTCCCATTTTCATCATCACTTTGATGACTTCAACTGCTTTTACCGACATTCTTTGCGCTAAATCGCCTACGCTAATCGTTTCAGGAATAACAACATCTTTGATAACTGGCGCGGTTGGCTTTTCAAAGGCATGCTTTTTAGCCGCTTGATCATCTATGCGTCTTGGTCCTTTGCGCTTTTTACGAACATGTCGCGTTTCATCGCCATCCACAGATTGGATGTCGCGAATTTTCTTGCCACCTTTAGGGGCTGCCTGTTTAGCCGTCTTTTTGCCAGCGACTTCTCTTTCTCGCTGCGTATCTCTGTCGCGTTTTGATGGCGCCTCTTTTTCAGGTGCGCGTGTTTCTGTTTTGCGACTAGGTGCGCGTGCTTTATCTGTTTGCACCGCTTCAACGGCACTGACTTGCTCCTGCGCTTCTTCGAGGGGCTCAACATTTGTTTGCACTTGCATCTCTTGCGCAACTACCTCAACTTCTTCGGGTACTTGCTCTTGAGGTGCTGTGGTTTGCTCTTCAAATTCAACTTGTTCAGAAGCAACAGCCTCAACTGGCGCTTCTTCTTGAGGCATTAGACTTTGATCATCTGTTTCAAGCGGCGTTGCGCGCTTAACAAATTTTCTACGCTTTTTGGTGACGACTTTAACCGTCTTTTTAGACGATGATCCAGGCACCTTAACATTTAATTCGCTGACTTTTTCGCGCGTGACAGTAAACTGTGTCACACCCAAAGCGCTAACTTCATTTTCGCCATGATCGCTTTTAAGCTTATCAAGCAATTTTTGCTTTTGTTCATCTGTTACCAGATGCTTTAACCCTTTTTCACAATTTACGCCCGCACCAATCAGTTGCTGTAAAAGCAAGTTTGGCGCTATTTTTAATATTTCAGCGTATTCTTCAACGGTTACCTCAGACATGGGCCCTCCCGCTTCGCTGCATTAATTTTCAATGAACCAATGCGCGCGGGCTGCCATAATCAGCTTTCCTGCACGCTCTTCATTCATACCTTCGATTTCTAGCAGTTCATCAATGGATTGTTCTGCTAG
>JBFXKR010000384.1:0-2874 GCA_050173595.1 Candidatus Berkiella sp. | reverse complement strand
AATGATTTTACCTATTTTAGTACATCAGGCTCATCCGAAGCGCTGTTTATGTCTTTGTTATTTATGAAAAACTATTGGAAAATTAAAAATCCAAACAAAAATGCAACGCCCAATTTTGTACTTGGCACCAATGGTCACACTGCTTGGCATAAAGCAGCCGATTATCTTGAAATAGATTTGAATTTTGTTAACGTTCACCCGCAACGATTAAATCTGGATGAAAGTGCCCTACTTGAACATATTAATGAAAATACCATTGGCGTGGGGGTCACTTTAGGGGCGACAACCACCCTTATTTACGATGAAATAGAAAAAATTAATATCGCTTTAAATGATTATCGCAATCGCAAAAATCAATTTATTCCCATGCATGTCGATGCTGCCAGTGGTGGATTTGTTGCTCCCTTTGTGCAAAAAGAAATCTCCTGGGATTTTCGATTAAATCATGTGATGAGCATTAATGTCTCAAGTCATAAATTTGGACAAGTTTACCCAAGCATGGGTTGGCTTTGTGTACGAAATGAATTGTCTTACGATAATTTAGCACATGAAAGTCATTATTTAGGTAAAACCATTAGAAGATACCCCATTCAATTTTCACACTCTGCATCACAACTTGCCACGCAAGTACATTATATAAATAACATAGGCAAAGCAGGTTATGAAAAAACCATTGCAAATTTGTTTGAAAAAAGAGCTGCTTTAGTTGAATTGTTACAAAGCTTTGAGGAAATTAACATTATCACACCAAGTAGTGTTCCCTCTTTACCCGGCGTGATTTTTTCACTGAATAGTCATGATCCTGATCATAGCTTGGCAGGATTGGCATCCTACTTAGCCGCAAGTGGTTGGCACTTACCCACTTTTCATTTGCCCTCACCACATCATCATCGACTGGTCTCAAGAATCATTGTTCGCAATGATCTCACTCAAGATTTAATGCAAGAGCTAAAAATTGCCATTGGCAATTATTTTATTAGCACAGCTGAGTAGCGAATAACAAGACCTATACATCTATTTACTCTGTCGAGCGGCTACTTTTTTAGCAGCATCTTGTTGCATTTGAGCTTGACGCTGTTGCTGCAATACTAAGTTATCTTCGGCAGTGTCTCTTTGAGCATGTTGCAACGCTTTTTCAGCATGCATATTTAACATTCTTTGCTGATCAGAGGTGATTTTTCCTAGCCCTGAGATCTCTTTTCTAAAAAGAAGCATTTGAATTTCAAGCGATTCTCTTAAGTCTTCAATCGGTACAAATCCATTGGCGCGCAAAGCAGCACGGCTTGCTGTGCCATCGGTGTTGGGGGTAGAGTTATAATCAACCTCGCCTGAGGCATCAACGTTATACACTTCTGGATAAACTAAATTACCCTTTGCATCTACTTCATATTCGAATTGATTAGTGGTTTTGTTAAAAATACGTTTTGGCGCATAAGCTAAACGCACACCATCATCGCTTGCATTGTTTAATAAAATACTGTGCTCTTTTTGTTGATCAAGTTCCAAGGCTTCATTGTAAGCGCGTATTTGAACCCAAAATTGGCGTTGAACAAAGAATGCTATCACTTCAAATGTAAATATCACCATAAATTCGCCGACCAAGGATTCAGGGTTTAAATCGCTGATTCGGCCTACTTTGGAGGCAAAGCTGTTATCTTGCTGAGGCTCTTGAGATTGGCGAAAGCTATAAACGCCTTGGCGCTGTGCTAAACGATTTTTAACGCGTTCTTTGGCTTTTTCTTCTTTTTCTTTTTTAAATCTTCTATCTGCTTCTTCAGAATAGGCTCTTATGCTAGCTTCTTTCTTTTGCGCTCTGTGGTTTTCTAATCCGTGTAGGATCCCTAATTCAGTGTCTTGATCTGCCATAAAACGCTCCCAAACTGCGGGCTAAATGAAGTATTGGGGGCATTTGACCATTTATCTGTCCATTTGTCAAGTTAGTCGATAACCTAATTTTAATGTCGTTAAGGGCCCCCACAGGGACTGGAGTACGTGTTCTGATGTAGGGGCCGACCTCTGCCTGCCTCGCCGTAGTTTTAACGAAGGCAGGTGTCGGCCCTAAATATTAGTGTCATTAAATAAAGATGAGAACGCTATGAATAAGATCTATGTTAGGTGAAGCAACTACATGGTATTAGATCTACCTCTGGTTGCAGTTTGAGATTTGTCCATATCTTTTTTATCATCTGATTTGACATCAGGACTGTCACCAGTATTAGTAGGTCCATTATCTTGCCCAATACTCATATACCCTTGGGCACTATTTGGAAGACCTTCAGAACCTGGACCACCGCTCGGTGTTACAGGGCCATTAGGAGGCCCCACATTCATTGCATTTTGTATAAGATTATCCATATTTGTTGATAGGTTGCCGGAAGTCTCGCCAAAATCACTGTTTATTGAGCTTTGAACATCTGCTAAATCACCTACGACTTTACTAGCCTTATCCATGACATCTGGTGGGCCATCAGTGCCACCCATTGGCGAAGGAGAAATATCCGTGCCACCACCATTTGTCGGTGTATTAGTACTTTTATCATCATTCCCACCCACTGTCTGTGGCGCATTATCTTCCCCATTTCCACCCGTAGATTGAGGCTTTGGTGTAGGCTTATCTTCATCATTTCCACTTGTACTCAACTTTGGTGACTTCTCGTCATCATTTCCAGTCGTAGACTTAGGCGGTGTCGGTGGCGATGTATCATCATTCATCCCACCAGTTGTTGGTGACGGTGGTGACGGTGGTTGACTATTTCCTCCGCCAAGTGTTTGTTGCTGATCAGTATTATCATTATTAGTTGGTGACGGCGGCGATGGTGGTTGATTATTTCCTCCGCCAAGTGTTTGTTGCTGATCAGTATTAGTTTGTTGTTG
>JBFXKR010000383.1:0-2882 GCA_050173595.1 Candidatus Berkiella sp. | reverse complement strand
TGTTAGCGGCGATGACATTTTTTCAAGTTGCTGTACACAAAATTGAACATCATTTGAGCATTGATAGAATAACGCTTCTTAATAATGCCCACCAACTTTTTTATTACCCGTTGCCGCCAACGCCTGCGCAGCATGTGTTTTAAGCTCCTTAGCATGACTTTCGCCGACGAGCGTACTCATTGGCTTAACAAATACTTTGTTGTACTCGGATGGATTTTTACATCTTTGCAAATCCATATTGTGTGCTAAATTAAGTACTTGATAAAGGTGGGCATAACTCCCAGCTGGTGCTGGTTTTGAAGGTTTTGGACTACCTAAAAATTGCACCATTGATGCATAAGCTTCAATTTCCTCAGGAGCAAATAATCCCTTACCATCAGGCATAAAATAATCTCTAAAATTTTGCGCTGATAACTGTTTGTATTCTTCGTATTTTTTCGCATTATCCCCATGACTGGCATCACTTTTACGTCCAGTGACACTGAAAATCAAAACGGCTTGAAGCTTTCTCATTTCTTGCTCAGTAATGTCACGATAAGGATTAGGATTTTTTTTCCCATAAGCTTGCAAATAAGAAACGATGTGAGGCAAAAAGCTCGTTTTTCGAATGGTGTGAACAATATTATGATTTGGGCGAACTACTCTACCTTTGGCTGTATTTAACTCAAAATCATGACGGTATACATCTTTTTCAGTATAAGGTTGTGAAAGATGTTCTTTATTTGCGTGCAAAAGCGCATCTGCTAGTGGACTTAAATCATAAATACCGCCCATAGCGCTAACACTCGCGGCTCGTTCTTGTTTTATTTTTTGTGACTTAACTTTTGGTTGCACAACTGTTGGTTGGGGCATGACCGGGGCTGGCGCTGTCTTTGATCTCAGCGGTGGCAAGGGAGGAACATCCGCAGGCAACTCAGATTGAGGTGGCATTTGTAAAGCTTGCTGCGCCATGTTTTCATAGGTTGTCACAGGTTGCGCAATAAAAAAATGGGCATCTCCCTGACCCACGGCATATTTTGCATGGTGTGTTACCACAATTTGCGTGGGCGGCATTAAAATTTCTCTTTCAGCACCACCTTGAAATTTACTATAAGGTGAGACATCAACGCCTTTTAGATTTCTATACATGATGTAATTGCCACCTGCAGCCAAACCAAAATCTTTTGGTTTATCACGATTGGTGCTCGTCATTTGCATTACCGTTGTAATACTACCACTTTGAGCTGCAGCAACATTTTCTTGGGTTACAAAATCCGGCATTTCAGGCACTTCACGCCAAGCGGTCTCAGGCAGCGGCTCATCCGGTAATTTATTGGTACCAGAAATACACATGGCCAAGTGTGCCAATAACTCTGTACACTGATCTGTCAAGGCACGAGAGGAAGTATAGTTCGCTCTTAGATAATCTGTATTCCCTCTTAAAAATTCATTCATCAAGGCATAGTAAGCTTTGCCATCTTTTAAATTATCTTGCTTGGTATAAATGTTAATGGCACATTTCTCAGCATAATCTAATGCTGAGCTAATGCCTCCCTTTGATTTTTTCTTTTGTTTCTTTTCTTGTTCTTCAAAGAATTTTTCATCTGGAAAGCCTCCCGCCCTATTTTCTGGTTTCACGCGAGAACCTTTTGGCCCCTTATCTTGTAAAAACGCAACATATTTTTTGTAATCATCGCTCGTTAGTTCAATATGATTAAAATTGGCATATTTCATGGCCTCAGTAAGATTAAACTCTGGTTTATCCCCTATTTTTACAATGATTTGATTATTATCGCCCCAACGAATATCAACTTTTTCCTTATTTAAAAATGCTTTAATCAATCCTTCCACTTGGTAAGTATATTTATTTTTAGGCAAAGGGCCCTGCAATAAAGGTTTCGCCTCAGTAAAGGTGCCTTCTTCACGAAGTCTTTTTTCAAACTTCTTTTGTTTTCCTTGTTTAAACCCAGTATGCTCTTTGATATCTGCAATTTGTTTTTTTTCTTTTTTAACAAGCATGGAGGCTTCTTTTCTGGCATCCTTTAAAGAGGTCGTCAGCGTTTTAAGTGCCTCTTTTTTTTTCGCAGCTTCCGAACTTTCTTTTTCGCTTTCTTTTTTTACCATGAGAGCTTTCTCCAAAGGCCTATAAAAAATCATAAAAATATAATGGAAAATTTCATCGTGCTTGTAAGAAAATGACTATTAATAATGTGACAAATTAAAAATCATAAAGTTCATAGGAAAGCTATAAATAGTGCAGCTGCATCATTTTGCTTTTATCGTGACTTTGGGTAGGTTTATCCTGTTTTACTGCATGAATAGGCAATAAATTGGATACAATAGCGTCGATTACAAGAGGAACGCGCGATGCTAGCATTTAAGCCAAACGAAACCATTCTGAATGAAATTGAAGCAGGTCAATATCATCAATTTATTGAAATTGTAAATACTGGTAAGTACACCACTTTACACTTGCATAATACAAGAGGGTCACCTTTATTTTTGGCACATCTCTTTGAAGCGATTAAATCTACGCCAACCCTAACGACACTTAATCTTCGTGCAAACGACATTACCGATGAGGGCGTTGCCCAGTTTGCCCCTCACTTAAAAGATACCCATTTAGAAACTTTAAACCTATGGAACAATCAAATAACCGCAAAAGGCGCAGCAATGCTCATTGGGCATGCACATCAGACAAAACTTAAAACGCTTTTATTAGGCGGCAATCAAATTGGGCCTCATGTGGAGGCAATGTCAAAAAGTCTAGAAGATCATCAAGGGATCACAACCCTTAATATGAATCAAAATGAATTATCAGATAAAGGTGCAACCTTGCTGGTTAATGCAGTGGCTTCTAGCTCTGTGAAACATCTCTTCTTATCTCAGAATAATATTACTGT
>JBFXKR010000382.1:0-2892 GCA_050173595.1 Candidatus Berkiella sp. | reverse complement strand
CAAACATGCTTTGATTGCTTTCATTTGTAAGTTAGCCTCGATGGAACTGGTTTTGTCTTATCTAATTTCGAATAAATCGGCATCAACAAGAAGAAAGCGAAATACAGTATTGAAAAAACCTGTGCCGCTATCATTCTAGATGGGCTTGGTGGCATCAATCCAAGATAACCTAAGCTAACAAAACTGATGACAAAAACCGTTAATGCAGACTTGTAAATTGCACCACGATATCGAATCGATTTTACTGGACTTCTGTCTAACCAAGGTAAAAATGCAATAATGAGCACGGCAGAAAACATGGCGATAACACCACTGAGTTTGTCAGGGATAGCCCTTAAAATGGCATAAAAAGGTGTCATATACCAAACAGGTGCAAAGTGCTCTGGCGTTTTCATGGGGTTGGCTGGTTCAAAATTGGGCGCTTCTAGAAAAAAGCCACCAAAATCGGGCGCAAAAAACAACACCGAACAAAATAATATTAAGAACACCCCAATACCAAAAAAGTCTTTAACGGTGTAATAAGGATGAAAGGGGATGCCATCAACAGGGTGCCCATCTGGTCCTTTGTTTTCTTTGATTTCAACACCATCAGGATTATTAGAGCCAACTTCATGTAAAGCAATAATATGCATCCAGACTAAGAGTAAAAAGATAAGGGGCAAGCCCACAACGTGTAAGGCAAAAAATCGATTTAAGGTTGCATCAGAAACGTTAAAGTCACCACGCATCCATTCAACTAAAGAAGGCCCAATATAGGGAAATGCTTCAAATAGCGATGTGATAACTTTGCCGCCCCAAAAGGACATTTGTCCCCAAGGCAACAAGTAACCCATAAAAGCCTCTGCTAACAAGCACACATAAATTGCTGTCCCAATTAACCAAATTAATTCTCGTGGTTTTTTGTAAGAGCCGTAGAGCAAACCCCGAAACATATGCAAGTAAACAACAATGAAAAAGAATGAGGCGCCGGTGGAATGTAAATAACGTAAGATCCAACCTTTTGGCACATCACGCATGATATATTCCACCGAACCAAAAGCCTCTGCAGCAGAAGGTTTGTAGAACATGGCTAACCAGAGCCCAGATAGCAACTGGTTTACTAACACTAATAATGAAAGTGCACCAAAAAAATACCAAAAGTTAAAGTTCTTTGGCGCATAATATTGTGCAGCATGCTCATTCCACATCTTACTAAGAGGGAACCGCTTATCAATCCAAGCTAATAATCCTGACGATGACTTTTCCATTACGCAGCCTTTTGATCTTCTCCGACAACGATAATCGTATCACTTTCAAATTTATAAGGTGGGACAACTAAGTTTAGTGGTGCTGGAACACCTTTAAACACCCTGCCTGCTAAATCAAATCTTGAACCATGACACGGGCAAAAAAAGCCGCCTTGCCAACTTGGCTCTACACTGCCTATATCTGGTCTATATAAGGGGACGCATCCTAAATGAGTACATATACCTACTAAGACAAGGTATTCAGGTTTGATTGATCGATATCCATTATCAGCATAGGCAGGCTGCTGTGGTTGCTCAGAATTTGGATCGCGCAACTCTTTATCTAATTGTGGCAATTTTTCTAACATTGATTTGGTACGGTGGATAACCCAAACAGGCTGTCCTCGCCACTCTACAGTTAACTGAGCACCTGGCTCAAGTTTACTGACATCAATTTTAACTGGTGCCCCCATTGCTTGTGCTCTTGCACTAGGGAACCAGGAACATACAAAAGGTGACGCAGCATAAACTACCCCAACTCCACTGATAACGGTGGTAGCAGCTGTTAAAAACCGCCGTCGACCGGTATCTACGATATCATCACTCATTCATGCGCCTCCCAGACGGAATTTTTTTGAGTGCTTTATTTTAAATTCACCACCCCTAAAAGAAGTGGCGGCAAATACTATCATATTATTATTGATTGCCACTACATTGTACGGCGCGCAAAACAAAGCCAGCGGGTAGTTTACACGATAAATACCGCCTCTCCTATCCCTAAAATTATTCAGAAATTGTGCTTGCACTACGAAGTAAAGTCTCCCAAAATAAACACAAGCTACCCATAAATGAACATTTGAGTTTATGAATTTAGTCTTTTTCTTTCTGATTTTTTCAGCTTACTGTGCCTGTGCTTGGCAACAATGGTATTGGACCCCAACAGCATCTTCGCCAGCATCACCCATGCACTCTTTAGGGGATCAGTTATTACATGGTGCCAGTGATGCTGTAACGCTTGCTATTGGTTTAGTTGGAGTGCTAGCCCTTTTTATGGGGTTGATGAAAATAATTGAAGAGTCAGGATTACTACAAAATATAGCTAAATGTCTTTATCCAATATTGAAAAAACTCTTTCCTGAAGTACCTGCCAACCACCCAGCTTTTGGCGCAATGGTGATGAACTTTTCAGCCAATATGTTAGGCATGGGAAATGCGGCTACGCCCTTTGGGCTAAAAGCAATGCAAGAATTAGACAAGCTCAATACACAACCTGGCGTTGCCACCAATGCCATGGTGCTCTTTTTAGCAATGAATACTGCCTGCATTACTTTGCTACCTGCAAAAATTATTGCTTTACGTGCAAGCGCTGGCTCTAGCGATCCTGCCGGCATTATCACAACTACATTAGTAGCAACACTTTGTTCTACCATCATGGCTGTGCTTGTGGCCAAACTTTTACAACGATTAACAAAACCTGTCAGCCAAACACTGAGCATCAACCAAAATGATATTAACGCTGATGATACTGCCTACCCCATTAGGATTAGCATCTTGGCCTTAGCGAGTCTCTTTTTGCTGATCCCAATCATGCTTTTGTGGGGCAAAATACTCTCACCCTGGATTATGCCGTCACTGATTGTCGCTGTGCTTGGCTTTGGATTATTAA
>JBFXKR010000381.1:0-2894 GCA_050173595.1 Candidatus Berkiella sp. | reverse complement strand
CAAATGGTAAAGTAGAAAGGTTCTGGAGAACTTAAAATGAAGATCTTGTTGAAGGAACCTACTTTGAGAGTATTGAGCACTTTAAAGATGAATTATTTAAATAACTTTTGTTCTACAATAAGTTAAGGCCACATCAGGCTTTGAATGGCCAGACCCCCGAAAAATTTGGCCTTACGTGTCAACGAATTATGTAACCTTTACAATTATGAGGATTGGCTTGCCACACAGAAAGAAAAGAAAAACAGAATTTGGCTATATAAAGAAGAAAACACCATTTTAGGTTATATCAACATCATCATTGATGTGCAAAATAAAAGTGGCGATATCAGCTCTGTGGGTGTTTTACCAAACCATAGAAAAAAAGGGATCGGCGCTAAACTGCTGACCTTTGCTCAGCAATATTTATATAATCACGATGTTAATCTGTGTTATTTAACTGCTGCTGCGAAAAACAAGCGTGCCATTTCGTTATATAAAAATCTGGGTTTTGTAACAACTGATCACTATATTGTATTTCGCTTGCAGCAATTTTAAAGAATAAAGTATACTGACAATAAACATGAAATAAGAGCTGATAGTGATGAATAAATTAAATCAGCGGCAAAATAGTTATAGCAAAGTATCTGCAAAATTGGCTTCGCTCGATGAGGTTGCATTATTAGCACTGCTAGAAAAAGCGACGCCAATGCATAAGGGCATTGGTGGAAAATCCGCTTTAATAAATATTGAAGGATCACAGGTTTTTATAAAGCAGGTACCCTTAACTGATATAGAGTTACTTCCTTCAAATGTAAACTCAACAGCCAATCTCTTTGAACTGCCGCTTTGTTATCAATACGGCGTGGGCTCAGCCGGCTTTAATGCTTGGCGTGAATTAAATGCCCACATCATGACCACCCAATGGGTTCTTAATGCCCAATGCCCCAACTTTCCCTTGCTTTATCACTGGCAGGTGCTACCAAACGATCCGAATGATATCAATATTGAATATTGGGGTGATATTGAGAAATATTGTGCCTATTGGGAACAATCAAAAGCCGTTCGTCATCGCATTGAGGCGCTGAATCAAGCATCATTCCACATCACTTTATTTTTAGAATTTGTTCCACAAAACTTATATCAATGGCTTGGTGCTCAAATAAGTGGCGAAAATGCAGATAGTGCCATCAAAATGGTCGAAATGTCACTTAAAGAAACAAATCAATTTATGCGCTCACAGGAGTTTGTTCATTTTGATGCTCATTTTGAAAATATACTATGCGATGGCGAGTGTCTTTATGTTAGCGATTTTGGATTAGCTTTATCCTCTGCATTTGACTTATCGCCTTCTGAGAGAGCCTTTTTAAAAACACACCAACACTATGATCAAAGCTGCGCCGCTGTAAACTTAATCCACTGTATTATCACCTCTATTTTTGGCAAAGAACAATGGGTAGATAAATTACAAGACTGCCTTGAAAAAGAGAATAAACAATTATCCCCTTTTATCAATACAATCATTAAAAAATATGGCCCTGTAGCACTTATGATGGATACTTTTTTTGTTCAGCTTCAAAACGAAAGCAAGCAAACGCCTTACCCTGAGAAATTGCTAGATGATTTGTTGCTTCAATCTTTTAAATAGGAAAAAGCCGCTGTTAATTCAAATAGCACCTAGCAGCGCTCTTTCTTATATTTAGATATCCTCATCGGCATTAAATGGCATAAACAATGATTCAGGTAATACCTGCCCGCCATCAACTACTAAAGTTTGCCCAGTGATAAATTTAGCTTCATCCGATGCTAAAAATAAGGCAGCATAAGCAACATCTTCAGGAGTACCTAACCTTCCAAGTGGCACAGCCTTTTTCTGATTTTCACCATAGTCACCGCCAACTTCAGCGACACCTTCAGTCATGATGATACCAGGCTCGACAGCATTGATTCTGATATTATGTTTTGCAACTTCAATAGCCGCTGTTTTGATAAAGCCCGTGATCCCAGCTTTTGATGCTGTATAATGTGCAAAACCTGGCAAACCCGTTTTGGGGCCTGAGATCGAAGAAGTGATAACAATTTGACCGTGCTTTTGTTTTTTCATGAAAGGAAGACAAGCATTGGTTGCTAAAAACACACTGGTTAGATTGGTGTTAATCACATGATGCCATTGTGCTAGTGTCATGCTTCCTAACCAATGTTGCGGATAAATCCCAGCGTTAATGCACAGGATATCAATCCCACCAAACAGGTTAATGGCTTTATCTACTAAACCATTAACATCATTCTCATTGGATACATCTCCAACATAGTATTGCGCAATACCTTTATCTGCTGTAATTTCGCTAACAACTTCTTTAAGTGGTTGTTCATTTCGGCCCATTATTAATAGATGCGCTCCTTCCTTCGCAAAGACTTTTGCAATGCCTTTGCCAATCCCTTTACTGGCACCTGTGATAATGACTTTTTTATCTTTTAATCTATTCATGGATAAGATTTACCTATATTTGTATGGTCAAAAATGCGATTTGTATCTTTAAAACTCACCCCGGCATACATTGCTCCCCAAAATGCTGGGGTGAGAAGCAATTAACGAGATGCGTGCTTTTTTATTGGCAAATATTTCACTGTTAAAATTTAAAAGCCTTTGGGCTAATCCTAAGAACCTAGAAGCGGATTTTTTAATACTGACATCAACGCTTAACATAGTAAACTGCTCGCAAGATGCGCATTATAGTAGTTTAAGGAACTTATTTCGAGGTAGTATCCAGTGAATTGAAGGATAACAATAATTATTTGAAAGCATAGCATCCAATATAGTTAGCCAGCTTGCGGCGAGGCCTCTGATTGAGCCTGGTAGGCACGAGTGGGATCGAACCACCGACCACCACCATGTCAAGGTGGTGCTCTACCACTGA
>JBFXKR010000380.1:0-2896 GCA_050173595.1 Candidatus Berkiella sp. | reverse complement strand
ACAGTGCAGTTACGCTTTGAAAGCGTTAAAGCTCTAAATAGTGATATTTACTCACTAAGGCAGTTTTTAAATATCTGGCAAGTCGATTTGCCTTTTCAGAGCCTTTTCCTACTTTTATGGTTAACTTTACATTTTCTGTTAAATTAAAATTGAGATGGATCTGAAGATTTTGATATTTATTAATCATATTGGCGCTGACCCCGCCCTTACTATTCTTGCCTTGTGCATAAAAATCTCTGGATACTTCAAATATAGCGTCTGGGATTTCATTGATTGTCCAAGAGACAGAATCATCATTCAGGGTGCATTTCTCTGGATATCGGTTTTTGATGTAAATTGAAATTTGATGATAAGTTAATGATGCGATGTTGCGTTCCAGTTCTTTAAGATAGGAATCAAGCATGTCAGCATCTTTTTGTACTGAATATAGTTTGCTTTCAATCATCAAAAAGTACATACGGTGTATAAACAGACAAATAACAGGGAATTCTAAAACCCTAAATACTTGATGATTAACGATGATGATATAAAAAGGATTAAATAGTATGCTGACAATGGTAAAGGTCAGTGCCTGATCTATTCTTGATTTAACAATAAAATAGACTGTGAATATGACAGAGGTTGTAAAAATAACCGCTTTATAATACTTCTCAAAGGCGATGTTGATATCAATAATGCTTAAAAACAATAATATTATTGAAACAAATAAGATGCTAATCAATACAAATTTCAGTTTTTTGAGCATTTTAAACACGTTTCTGTTTAGGGATTACTATTATAGACAGATTATTTAATAGTATAGTTCTAAATCTTGATGAGTGCTTTTACACGCTAAGTGCTTTAGATTTATTAGGACGTGCTAGGCGTGGACGAATAGCGGGGCGAGCTAGGCTTTTTAGCTTCTCTGGGTCGGATAGTTTTTGATTGTTGAAATTAACCAAATAATCGTAAAATTGTTTGTTCGCTTGATGATCAATGCAAATGATCGTTGTTTGCTTTAATTCTTCAAGTAATATTTGTTCACATAATTTTTTTGATCGTGAGTCTAAATTCGAGAAGGGTTCATCCATAAACAATAGCTTGGGCTTGTGCCATATGGCACGTATGAGCGCGATTTTTTGTTGCTCACCACCACTAAGCACTTTGGACCAGTCTTTATTAAGATGCGCGGTCTTTAACAATTCACCTAATTTAAATTTATGTAAGAGTAGTATGACATCTTTTTTATCATTTTCACTAATACAACTTTGAGGATAGGTGATTGCTTCAAACAGGCTTGCGCTAAAAGGAAAAAATGCCTTTTGGGGAAGAAAGTGAGTTTGATCTTCTTGAGCGGGTATGTTTACTTGGCCTTCTACAAATGGCCATATTTGAGCGAGTGCTCTAAATAGAGATGTTTTGCCTACGCCAGATGGCCCTTGAATTAAGGTGATTTTTGCATTTTTGAATTTAAAGTGTTTAAGGCTTAAAAAAGTCTCTTTTTGGTTTGGGTTTTTAATGAGAATATCGTCTAAAACCAATTTATTATGGCTTCTTGAAATGCTTAATTTATTTTCATTTTGAATCGTTTCCCACGTTGCTGTTTGATCTTTAATATATTGAAAGCGCTCACTGAGCACAGAAAGGTTGGCTATATCGTCACAATGCTCACCATGCCAAATAAATACTTCAGCAACTTTTCCAAAGAAATCAGTGATGGCATGCAATTTATATAAAGGCAAAGTTCCTTTGATGATTTGTGGTAGGCTAAAGATAACAGCAAAAGGAAGTTGTAAATTGGTATAGAACACTTTGCAAAAAGACAAAACGGATTTTAATCGGTAAAGAATTTGTTGAAAACCACCCATTCTTGTTAATATTTCATCTACATGCTGATTTTCCTTTTCTTTACCTCTGAGTAATGCGATGCCTTCGGCATTTTTGTCTACAAAGTTTGAATGGGCTTCTAGCTCATTAATGAGGTCCTTTTTGCTTCTGGTGGCACTTCGAAGATCAATACCGATTTTTGCAACAATAAATGAGTAAACCAATGAGAACATGATTGCCCCCAAAGGCAGCATGACAGCTGGAATAGCAATTGTTCCAATCGATAATGTAATGGAAGTGCTTGTTGATAGTTGCCATAACCCATAAATGCCTGCAAGAGAGGTAAGTGCCGATTGCATGAAATTATCTAGAGATTTAACAGCAAGAAGATTAGATCTTTGAATGTCATGACTAAAAAATACGGCAGAATTAATAACTTTTTGTTTTTTGGCCGGAAAAAGCGTCGTACCTAAGAACGCGTTTGTATCAATCCATCTTCTAATATGATGAGAAACCATTAATTGATCTAGATGTAAACTAAGCATGCCACTAATAATGGCATTACTAAGGGAAGTTACGGCTAAACCTGTTACTGCAAAAAGATATTCGCCAAGGTATTTGAAGAATAGGGAATAAGATAATTCAGGCGCCAATACGCCTAATAATTGGCTAAGCAGGGTATTGGTAACAACAAGTAACCCTGCTTGAGCAAGATGAGAAATAAAAAGAAAAGAGATCAATAAGAGTTGCTTCGTATTTTCTTTTTTAAATCGAAACAAGGGTCCATACACATTGGAAATTGATTTAAAAAGCAATTTATATTCTTTGTAAAAGTTAGACAAAAATCGCATTGCGTGTAGCCATTTAAACCCTATAAATTAGCAAATCAACTGATGTTGGTTTAATACCAAAGCATGCAGTTAATACCGGTACAAATTTTTGAATAGAAAGCTGCCTAAATATTGGCAAGGCTGTTTGAAATGCGAGTATATACGCTTTTTCTGGTGAAGCATATATATAAAAAAGATGTGCGCTTACTTTAGCTTGAGACGGGTATAGTAAATGTAATCCACCACATTATGATCTTGGA